>CADCBS010000033.1 GCA_902799715.1 uncultured bacterium
TCACTTGTGCACACAGCACACGAAACAGGCAAGGTGCCAATGCTGCCGATTGCGGCGCGTCGGGACATGGGGAATGTTGCCAATGTGGAAATGTTGCCAACAGCCAATTCCAATTTCCAATATGGCGGCACAGACGTTCTACATGCGGCCAATTTTCCACGGGCCAAGTACACGTTCTACACGGTCGGTTTCCGAAGTCTGAAGTCCGAAGTCTGAAGTCAAAACCTTCAAACAGAATTTCCTCCGCACCGTAATCTTATTTTGAATGGGGTGGGGGGGGGGATTCCGGACAATGCGGCGTTTTGCTTGCGCCGGAGGGGGGGGATTTTGGTAGACTTTCCTCCGTGAAGACGATTGCTTTCTATACGAACGCGGGCAAGCCCGGCGCGGAGGAGACGAAAACGCGGCTGGCGGAATGCGCGCGGCGCGCGGGACTGGCCGTGGCGGACGCCGCGCCGGGGGCCGGAATCGACTTTGTGGCGTCCCTGGGCGGCGACGGCACGATGCTCGCCGCCGTGCATGCGTTTCCGGGCGTTCCGGCGCTGGGGCTGAACCTCGGCTCGCTCGGGTTCCTGGCCGCCGTGGAGAGGCCGCTCTTCGAAAAGGCGATAGCCGACATCGCGGCGGGGCGCTACAGGATATCGATGCGCACGATGCTGTCGGCGAAAGTGGTGAAGGCGGACGGGACGGAGACCGCGCTGCCGGACGCGCTGAACGACGTGGTGATAACGCGCGCGGCGGCGGGGCACGCGGCGTGCATGGAAGTGGAGGCGGACGGGGCGTATGTGTCGTCGTTCCTCGCGGACGGGCTGGTGGTGGCGACGCCGACGGGGTCGACCGCGTATTCGCTGGCGGCGGGAGGGCCGGTGCTCACGCCGGGGTCGGCCTGCATCGTGGTGACGCCCGCGTGCCCGCACGCGCTCGCGTCGCGGCCGATAGTGATGCCGGACACGGCGGCGCTCGCGGTGCGCGCCGTGCCGAAAAGCGCGTCGTCGCCCGCGGAGCGGCTCGCGGTGTCGGCGGACGGCGGGGCGCCGGCGTTCCTGGAGCCGGGCGACATGGTGGCGATCTCGAAATCGGCGCGCAAGGCGCCGCTGGCGGAGCTGGAAGGCCACGACGCCTACGAGACGCTGTGCCGGAAGCTTGGATGGTCGGGGCGGTTCCCGGGGGTGTCGGCGAGATGAGCGCGCTCGAAGACGCGATAGGCTGGACGTTCCGCGACAGGGCGCTCATAGAGACGGCGCTGACCGCGCCGGCGCGCAAGATGGACCATCCGGAGGTGCGCGACAACCAGCGGCTGGAGTTCCTGGGCGACGCGGTGTTCGGACTTCTGAGCGCGGAGCGCCTGTACCGGGACTTCGCGGACGAAGGCGAAGGCCTGCTGACCATGCGCAGGACGAGGCTCGCGAGCGGCGCGGCAATGGCGGCCGCGGCCGCGAAGATAGGGCTTGCGCGCGAACTGCGCGTGAACTGCGGCGCGCCGCATCCCGCCGACAGGTCCAAGGCGGCTGCGGACGCGATGGAGGCGTTGCTCGGCGCGGTGTGGATGGACGGCGGGCTCGAAGCCGCCAGGGCGGTCTTCGCGCGGCTGTGGCCGCGGGAGGAGGCCGGCGGCGCGGACGACGTGTGGGCGGACAACCCGAAGGGCAGGCTGCAGTGCATCACGCAGGCGCGCAGGCCGCCGGTCTGCCCGAAGTACGAGACGCTGTCTTCGGACGGTCCGCCGCACGCGCCGGTGTGGCGCGCCGCCGTGGAGGTTCCCGGCGCCGGGCGGGCCACGGGAGAGGGGCGGACGCGCAAGGCCGCCGAAACGGCGGCCGCCGCCGCGATGATAGAGAAGATTTCCGCCGGGGAATGCGCGGACGGAGCGTAACCTTTCGCGGAGCCGGGTGTATTCCGGAATGGGAGGTTGCAGAAACACCATGCCGACAATAGAAGCGTTCAGAAACGTGGCGAACTCGACATTCTTCGGTTCGCGCGACATAAAGCTGGCGGACGACAAGACCGCCAAGCTCGGAAACTTCGTGTTCTCCGCGGGCAAGAAGAGCAACATCGCCGTGATGGCGGCCTTCAAGGACGCGCTGGAGAAGGAATACGGCACGCTGGGGACGCACGCCTTCGACACGGTGCTCGGATCGCGCGCCCAGCAGAACAAGCCGCTGCGCGCGTGCGACGTGCAGCGAACGCTGTCCAGCCTCGCGTCGATACGCCGCAACCGCTACATAGGCGAACTCAACCGCCAGCTCGACAGCTCCCCGAAGATGATGGAGCTGTCGGAGGACGACGCGAACGCCGTGCGCGGCATCCTGTGCGACGATCCGCCCGGGAAGACCGACCTCGCGGCGTGCCGCAGGCCGGAGGACCTGTCGGCGGCGGCCGCCCGCCGCATCGACGCGGCGATAGGGCAGCTGCGCGACGAGAAAAACGGGCTGAAGGAGAACGAACTCGGCAAGCGCAAGACCTTGGAGAAGCCGGCGGGGAGCATGGAGGCCACCGGGCTGAAGAACCTCAAGACGATCCTCGCGGCGGGCGCGACGTCGATCGAAGACCAGATCAAGCGCGGCACGCTCGGCACGGGGATGAGCGTGAACCGCTCCGACTCGAACACGATAATTCTCGAGAAGCTGAAGACGAACGGGGTGGAGCCGGGCTTCATATACCGCAACGACTGGTCGCGCGACGACACGCGCGGCATGATGGCGGACATCAACTCGGACGATAGCCGCCGCGCGCTCGATGAGCTGAAGGCGCGCGACGGGGCGCTCGCGGCGAAGTGCGAAGGCAAGAGCCTGCGCGAGCAGATCATGCTCGCGGGCCGCGCGCATCCGGCGTGCATGGCCGCGGTCGCGGAGTTCGTGCTCGAAAAGGCCGCCCAGATGGCGGCCTCCGGACTGACCCAAGGCACGCATTCGTTCACCCGCCTTGCAAAGGCGATGAAAGAATACTTCGCGCCGCAGGATCTGAAGCGGATAGCGGGCGACCCGTCCGCGCCGAAGAACGCGGCGCTGACGAAGGAAGCGAAGCGCGAGTTCTTCGCGCAGATCCGCGACGCCGTGACCAGCGTGCGCAAAGGCGACGACTTCTACAGCCTCTCGCCGGTGTTCAAGCACTTCGACGAGCGCCACATAATGAAGCTGGACTACAACGAAGGCGACAGGGTCTTCACGAAGGACGCCGCGCACGCGGGGACGTTCCAGCGTCCGGAGCGCATCCTGACGACGCGCAAGGCGGTCCTCGGCCAGATCTACCGTCTCCAGACCGCCCACTCCGCCGACTCCATCTCCGCCGGCGCCGTGACGGAGGCGCTCGCGAACGACCTCACCCGCATCGCGGGCGTCCCGGCGCAGGAGCTCGAGATCGTGCGCGGCGAGTATTCCGACGGGCATCCCAAGCTGATGCTCCAGGCCAAGTTCGCCGACGGCTACAAGGACATGGAGGCGGGCTTCATCAAGGACGGGCGCATAGTTCCGCCCAACGGGCAGCAGGCCGAGAGCCTCGGCAAGTACAAGGCGTTCTTCCTGGTGACGGCGGACCGCGACGCCATAGGCCGCCGCGGGCAGAACAAAGGCTTCGCGCACGGCAAGTTCTTCGCGATCGACCCCGGCCACTCGCTGGAGGGCAACGCCAAATACCTCAAGGTCTCCGACGACCTGTCCTTCAAGGACACGTACAAAGACTCGCACCTCATAAGCACGAAGCCGCGCTTCGAGAACTTCAGCGTGTTCGACGACGACACGTTCTTCTCCAAGATGGAAGGCGTACTCGACCTGCGCAAGACCGCCGAGAGCGGCAAGTTCAAGGAGCTGTTCGACAAGTACCGCGCCGCGTTCGACCCGGACGAGAGCGGAATCTCCGACGCCGAAAGGACGCTACGCACGAAAATCCACGCCGAAATCGGCAAGAAAGAGAAGGAGTTCAACGAGTCGCTGAAGAAAATCCTCGACGTGTCGGCGAACAACATCGCGCTCTACGACGACCTCGACGGCAAACCGGAGTCCGTGCGCCGGGGGGCGATAGAGAACATCGCCAACCTCGAGAAACTCACCTCTCCCACCACTTGGACGAGCAAGCACGGCAAGGTCGCGCTCGAGCACCTCGAGGTCGTCCCGGAGTCGCGCGTCCCGTGGAAAGCGGCCCTCAAAGGCGACAACATCGTCTACTTCACCGAGACGAAGATGTCGTACGAGAACATGAAGCAGCTGGAGGACGTCGTAACGGCGGCGGGCGCGAAGTTCGAGACCGACGCGATCGGCGTGACGCGGATAACCGTGCCGGTGGACAAGGCGGAGAAGTTCTTCGCGGCGTTCAACGAAGAGACGGTGCAGCAGATCACGCACCCTGCGGAGTACAAGGCGCGCAAGGAAGGCGGCAGCGGGCTCAAGGAGGCGACGGTCTACAAGCCCGCGCCGTATCCGAAGCCCGCCAAGGATCCGCGGCCGCTGATGACCGTCGAGCAGCTCCCCGAAGAACTGGGCTTCGACGTGGACGGGGTCGAGTACAAGTTCCCGAAGATCCACTACCAGGACCTCATCTCCAAGAGCTCGCCGGTGCACCGTCCGCGCGACGAGGCGGAGCTCCGCGCGCTCCTCTCCGCGCAGGTGAAGCTCGGCAGGGAGGTGCTCGGCGCGCTGATGAGCGGCAGGCCGGGGCTTTTCGAGCCCACGAACCGGAACATCGTGGCGCTCACGTACGCGCTGCACGCGGCGGCGCTCAAGAAAGGCACGTTCATGTACCGCGGATCGTTCACGATCGAGGACAAGAACGGCGACATCGCGCGCTGGCTGGACAAGGCGAAAGACCTGTACATCCGCACGTCGACGCACGCGAAGCCATACCAGAAGGCGCGGGTCGACGGGCACCTAAACATGCCGCGCGGATACGACGTGCCGACGGGCGCGGGCGGGCTGCTGAACGGCATGAGGACGTTCCACTTCTTCACGATCCCGGACGAGGACGGGCTGAAGAACGGCGGCAACGGGAACGGCCCGCGGCGCAGGCTCTTCCTCAAGTGCGAGACGTTCGGAATCTTCTGCTCGACGGCGCACCTGAGGATCTTCAGCAAGCCGGCGTCCGTCTCGCAGGGCATGAAGACGCGCGGCTACAGGTTCGGGGACGTCCTCGAGTCCATCTGCCACGGCTCCTCGCTCTTCGCTTCGCTGTTCACGCCGAAGGAGGCGCCCGGCATCCACAAGGAGAACCTCACCAATATCCAGAAGGCCGCCATCCAGTGGGCGCAGAAAAAGCTCGCCACGAAGTATCCGCAGCTCGCGGAGCGCCTCACGGCGGGGAAAGTCCTCGACGGCGCGGGCATCAACAAGATGATCGACAACATGGCCTGGATATTGGACCACATGCCCGAGGACGAGGACGAGAGGGCGTGGATCACGGACGTTCTCGACTACATGTTCGCGCCGCTGGAGAAAGACTTCGGCAACATGAAGGCCGGCGACATCGGCAACCGCATCGGCAACGAAATAATGATCGACGCGAAGGACATCATGTAGCGGACGGAGGCGTGGAAAGCGCCGGGCATGGAAAAGAAAGACGGAAAACCGGAAAGCGGCGGAGACGCCGCGCAGGCGCGGCGCTACACGCCGGGCGAGGAGGTGGCGAACGCCGTGGTGCACGTGATAGGGTCGCACCTGGGCGCGGCCATGATCGCGCTTCTCGTGTGGGCCGCGCTGAAATCCGGGCGGGACGTGGCGTGGAAGGTCACGTCCGGCGCGGTGTTCGGCAGCTGCACGATCTTGATGTACGCGATGTCGACAGCCTACCACGCGGTATCCTACCAGCCGGCGAAGCGCATCCTGAACATCCTGGACCACATGGCGATATACTTCCTGATCGCCGGCACGTACACGCCGTTCGCGCTCGTCACGCTGCGCCCCGGGCATCCGGCGCTGGCGTGGTCGCTTTTCGGGATCGAATGGGGCGCCACGATCGCCGGCGTGTGCGTGAAGGCCTTCACCACGGGGCGCTTCCGCGTGCTTTCCACCCTTGCGTACATCGCGATGGGGTGGATGGCCGTGGTGGGGATCGTGCCGCTCGTGCGCGAGCTGGGGCCGCTCGGGACGATGTGGCTGGCCGTAGGCGGCGCATGCTACACGGTCGGCGCCGCGTTCTACCTGTGGAAGACGCTTCCCTACCATCATCCCGTGTGGCACGCATTCGTGCTCGCCGGCACGATATGCCACTTCTTTTCCATAATCTGGTACGTAATGGAGTAGACGCCGTGGACGCCAACATACTATGCCTGAAATGGGGGACCCGCTACCCCGCGCTTTTCGTGAACCGCCTGTACGCAGGCGCGAAGCGGCACATGGAAAGGCCGTTCCGCTTCGTGTGCGCCACGGACGACCCGTCCGGGCTGGACAAAGGCATCGAGGCGGCGCCGTTCCCCGGGCCGCCGCCGGGATGGAAGCGCCGGTGGCCGCACATCTTCGCGAAGCTGGCGGTGTTCCGCGACGGCTTCGCCGGGCTGGAAGGCCCCACGCTTTTCCTGGACATCGACCAGATAATAACCGGCGGCATCGACTGCTTCTTCGACTGGAAGCCCGGCTCGTTCTGCATGATCAGGAACTGGATCGAGCTGCGCAAGCGCATATTCCGCGCGCCGCCGAAGATCGGCAATTCGTCGTGCTTCCGCTTCGAGGCCGGCAAGAGCGGCTACATCTGGGAGAAGTTCCTGGAAGAGCAGGACCTGGCGCTGGACCAGCGGCTGTACCGCACCGAGCAGGCCTACATGACCCACGCCGCCGGCAAGGTGGAATGGTGGCCCGCGGACTGGGTGCGCTCGTTCAAGCGCTCGTGCGCGCGCACCTTCCCGCTGAACCTCTTCCTGCCGCCGAAATTCGTCCCCGGCACGCGCATACTGTGCTTCCACGGCAACCCCGACCCCGACCAGGCTGTCGCCGGGTTCAAGGGGCGGCACCTGAACGCGACCACGCTGCCCGCGCCATGGGTGGCGGACCTGTGGGAGAACGGCTGACCATGCTTTCCGTAGGCGTCCTTTCCTGGAAGGCGCACGCGACGCTGCGCGCCACGCTCGCCACGCTCGCGCCCCTGCGCGACGCGGCCGGCGAAGCCGTGGTGTTCTTCAACGAAATCACGGACGCCGACCGGGCCATCGCGCGCGAATTCGGTTTCCGCCCGGAAGGCTCGCGGGAAAATCTGGGGATACTGGGCGGGACGCTCGGCCTCGTCCGCTCGCTGCACGGCGACGAAGCGATCGCGCTGCAGAACGACAACCCGCTGCGCGCAGACGCGGAGACCATGTCGCGCCGGCTGGCGGAGGCCCGCGGGATCCTGGCCGCCGGCAAGGCAGACATCGTGCGCCTGCGCGACAGGTTCGAGCCGGGATTCTCCGACGCGCCGAAGTTCCTGCGCTACTGGCCGGGCGAAGACGGGCGCGACACCCTGGCGCGCAGGCTGCGCCGCCTGCTGCGCCCCGCGAAGGCGCTGCGCATGGCCGGGCGCGCCCCCGCGGTGCTGAAAGACCCCGCCGCGGCCTTCCCGCGCATATTCTCGCGCTGCGGGGACGCCTTCACGGCGAGCTGCAGATACGTGGACTACACGGACCAGCCGTACCTCGCGCGCCGCCGGCTGATGCTGGAGCTTCTGGAGTGGGCCGACGCGCACAAGGAAGGCACGTCCACGCTGAACGGCCTGTACGTTCCGGAAATCGTGCTGAACGGAAGCGGCCGCTGGCGCAGGCTGGGCCTGACGGTTGCGGTTTCGGACGGGATATTCGCGCACGCGCGCATAGACGGGTCGTTCCGCCCCGGCAATCCCGCGTTCGACCGTTCGCTGGCGAAATGACGCGGCGGCGTCAGTAGTCCTCGTCCTCTTCTTCCGCGCCGCCGCCGTCCGCCGCGTCCGTCCTGGGCGCGGAAAGCAGGATGCGGACCGACTCCAGATCGTTCTCCACGACCCAGCGTCCGTCGATTTTCGCGAGGTGCAGCTGCACGGGCGCGTTCCATCCGGTT
The DNA here is from genome assembly GCA_902799715.1 of uncultured bacterium. Classification (GTDB taxonomy): domain Bacteria; phylum Verrucomicrobiota; class Kiritimatiellia; order RFP12; family UBA1067; genus CADCBS01. The sequence continues at coordinate 7,986 of CADCBS010000033.1, forward strand.
TTCGCGGTCACGCGAACCGCGATGCTCTGTCCGGACGGCCCGCGGGGGAGGGGGCGCTCGGCGTCGCACTTCACCTTCGTGCGCGGGCGCTTGTCCTGCGGAATCTTTTCGAGTTCGTCGGCCAGCCTGTCCACGGACCACTCGCGCGCGGCGGCGAAGTCGCCGGCACAGACCGCCTTCACGAATTGCGCGGCGGACTTGGCGGGAGTGTTGCCGCCGCAGCCCCAGAGCGCGGCCGCGGCGACCGCCGCGGCGGCGATCCTGGCGAAACGCCCGATTCTTTTTTCCATTTTCAATCCTCCTTCTTTGCGTCATTCGCGGCCGCGGGGAACATCCCCGGCGGCACCGTCCACAGCCTGCCGCAGAAATGGCAGTAAACGTCCACGCCCTTCCCGGCTGCGGCGGCCCGGGCGAGTTCGCCGGCCGGCATGGCGGCCAGCGCGCCGGCGGCGCGCTCCATGCTGCAGCGGCAGGCGAAACGCAGCGGGCGCGTTTCGCGGATCTCCGCGTGCGGGATGCAGGCCTTGCCCAGGATGTTGCGCAGCGAAGACGCGCTTTTCAGCGCCTTGGCGACGGCGCCGCCCGAGAACGCGGCGGACGCGGCGGCGAACGCCTCGCGGTCGCCGTCGGGCGGGCATTCCAGGATCGCCGCGCGCGCGGCGAGCGGCACGCCGCCGTCGTCGGCGAACGCGAACGCCTCCACGGCGACGGTGCGCTGGAGCGATTCGCCGACGAGCGCGGCCAGCGCGGCGGCGGCCACGGAGCCCTTGGCTGGCGTGGGGACCGCCACGCATCCGCTCGAAAGGATGCGGCCCGGGACGGAGCGCACGAGTCCGGCGGTGCCGGATTCGCCGTACAGCGCGCGGTTCCTGGGGAACGGGCCGCCGTCGAAAGCGTCCAAAACCTTCTTGTCGGTATACGCGCGCAGCGCGCCGCCTTCCGCGGCCTCGGCCAGGAAGCCGCCTATCGGCGAACCGGGGAAGGCGGCCTTGAACGCCACGGCCTCGCCCGGGGCGGAGTTCTCGGCGCCCGCGAGCGCGGCGCACGCGAGCGCCTCGCCGAGGACGGCGGCGGCGACGGGGCCGCAAAGGTGGCCGCGCGCGGCCTCGGCCGCGGCGGACGTGCAGTCGGCGACCGCGAACGAAAGCCGCGTCGCGGGGTCGAGGCAGATGCAAAGGGAGTCTTTCATGGAAAAACCGTTTCAGTACTCGTCGGGCGAAGGCGCGGGGGATTCGGCCTCGAGCGCGTCGAGCTTCGCGTTGAAATCGGCGCGCAGCGAAGACAGGCGGCGCACCTGGCGCTCGAGCGCCCACAGGGCGAAGGCCCAGCGGCGCTTGAAGCCGAACGCGGGGCGCAGGCGCGGGTCGAAATTCTCGAACTGCTCGCGGGAAGAGGCGAAGCGCCATTCCATCGCGCGCGAGCGGTACTCGAACCCGTCGAAAAACCTGTCGCCGGCCTCGCGCAGTGTGACCGCCGGGTGCTTGCGGCGCAGGCCGTGCAGCGCCATCGCGTAGGCGGAAAGGTAGAAGTCGAACATGGCGGACAGGTTCTCCTCGCTGCGCGAGAGGTCCGGCCAGCCGAGCGTGCCGCGCAGGGAGCAGAACGACACCTTCTGCGGCATGAGGCGCATCGCCTTCAGGTCGTAGCCGAATTCGTATATCTCCTTGCCCACGCCGTAGCGGCAGTCGCCGGTGCAGGCGTCGTACTTCTTCAGCGCGAGGTTCTGCGCGGCGGCGTCGCCCATGAGGGCGGCGAGCGCCAGGGTGACCTGGGGATCCTCGCCCGCGTCGTCGCCGCCGAACTCGCCGGACTTGCGGAAGAACGAAGCCGGGATGTCCTCCACCGACGTCCCCGAGCAGCGGGTGCGCAGGTAGAAATACAGGGGCTTGCGCTCGGGCGTTCCGGCGCGGCGCAGCAGCCTGTAGTCGCAAAGGCCCGCGCCGAGCGCGCGGAACGCCTCGGCGCGCGCCAGCAGGTAGCTGCCGTAGCCCTTTTCGTGGTGGGCCAGGCGCTTTTCGATCAGGGAGGCCGGCAGCGGCATGCGGTTCGTCTTGTACACGATCTCGCGCGTTCCGGCGTCGAGCACGCGGCGGGCGGCGGGGGCGGACGGATCGTCGCCGGAGCCGTCCCCGGCGCCCGGCTCGGCGTCGCCCCGCAGGTCGTACACGTTGGCGTACTCGATCTTCTCCTCCTTGTTCATCAGCCAGCGTATGGAGGAGAGAAGCACGCGCGACCTGTCGTCGATGCCGGGGTGGAAATGCGGTATTCCGTTCTCGTAGGTGGCGCCGGGCAGGGCGATGCGGTGGTCGTCGAACTCAGGGGCGGAGCCTTCGCCGGCGACGACGTATATCTCGCCGGTGAGGTGCATGTACAGCGACTCCACGAAATCCATGCAGGCGGGGTCGGCGAGGGAAGGCCGCGTGAGCAGCGAACGGTACATCGCGTCGACGTCGGCGATCTCCGCGCAGGCGTCCTCCCGCGATATCCTGCCCAGCACGATCTTCTCCATGAGCTGCTCGAGACGCGGCGCGATGCGGTCCACGCCGACGCCGCGGGGGAGGCCGAAGAATTCGACCTCGTGGTGGCCGCGGTATTTCGGCTGGCGCACGTAGGAAAGCGTGTTGCCCTCGGGGATGCCGGCGAGCTCGCGCAGGCCCTGCACGAAGGCGTCCCAGTCCGTCCCCGCGGTCTGGGCGAATGCGTGGAACTCCGCGTACGACATGAAATGCACGCCGCGCGACGAATGGTAGTAGCGTATGCGCGAAGATATGCGCTTCCTGGCGGCCGCCAGCGCGAGATCCATGCCCTGGCGCGTCCAGGCGAGCGGCTTCACGCGCCATTCCTGGCCTATGCGGCGGAAGAAGTCCAGCGCGGCGTCGGAGCGCTCGGTGAACACGATGTCGTCCAGCCCCAGCCCGCGCGACTGCAGCCATGCGTCGGCGCGCTCGAGGTGGCGGAACGGCACCTCGCGCTGCGAAATCTCTATCCGCCCGTCCACGATGTTGGCGCACGCGATGCAGCCGGAAAGCGTCTTGCCGCGCTTCGCCGGCGGCACGCGCGCCAGGTCCCAGAAGCCGCCGGACAGGAGCGGCAGCGCGGCCACGGCGTGGTTGCCGGTGGTGACGGTCATCAGCCATCCGCGCGCGCCGCGCGACAGGTCGCCCTTCCACGCCAGCAGCACGGAAGGATGCTCGCCGAGCCGCCGGGCGATGCCGTCCTCCATCACGAAGGTGTCTTCGCCGTCGTCCCACGCGCGGAAGGTGCGCTCGCGCCCCATCATGCGCGCCGACACGCTTCCCTTCCGCCGCGCCGCGGTTTTCTTCACGCGGGCGAGGAGCCTGGCGACGGCGGATTTCATGCCGGGATCATCCTTTCGCGCGCGATCATGGAGTGGACGAACCCCGCGAGGCCCGGGAGCGCGGCCTCGTGCGCGAGGCCGTGCAGAAGATCCAGCGCCGGCAGGATGTAGCCGGCGAAACGGCGCTGCCCGGCGGAGACGAGCCTGCCGTACGCGCCGAGCGCCTGCACGAGCCGCTGCACGCCGGCCTGGGGCAGGGCGGCGCACACGGCCGCGCCGCCGGGGGCGAGCGCCGCGTAGGCCTTCGCCACCGCGTTGCGCTCGGCCTTGGAAAGCTTCACGTACGGGTCGTACGCCAGCGACGCCAGATCGTACGCCGCCGGCCCGCGCCGCATGCCCTGGAAGTCTATCGCGGCCATTCCGCCGCCGGGGCGGAAAATCAGGTTGGACGACTGGAAGTCGCGGTGCACGACCGTCTGCGGCGTCTTGTCAAGCGCCTCGGCCACGTGGCGCAGCTCGGCCGCGACGTCCTCCGGAACGCCGTCGTCGAATCCGAGCCGGCCTTTCACGTAGCATTCCTCGAAAAGCCCGCGCTCCCATGCGTAAAGCTCCGGTCCGAACGGGGGCTCCAGGTCGAGGCCCTCGACCGCGGCGGGGGCCTTCCCGTGGAATCCGGCCAGCCACTCCGCGGCGGGCGCGTAGTCCTCCGCCGCGGGGCGCGGCTTCTCGCCGCCGGCGCCGGACCGGCGGCTCTGCAGCGAATCGTCGCCGAGGTCCTCGAAGGCCGTCGCCTTCGCCTCCGGCAGGTCGGCCAGGACACGCGGAACGTCGATCCCGGCCGCCGCGAGAGCGCGCGCCTGCGCGGCGTAGCGCGCGTTCTCGGCGCGCGCGGCGTCGTCGTACAGCACGGCCATCGCGCGGTCCGCGCCGCGCACGAGCCGCCAGAACGCGCGGTCGCTGCCGCGCTCGCCCACGAGCACGGCGGCGGTGTCGCCCCTGTCCCAGCCGAGCGCCTCCGCCAGAGCGTCTATCCGCGCGTCGCGCAGGTGCTCCAGCGCCACGGCCGCGCAATGCACGAGCCTGCCGCCTATCAGCCCGCCGGTGGCCACGACGCCCGCCAGTTCGGCGTCGGTCTGCAGCTTCACGCCGTCGAACAGCACGTTCGGGAAGCGCTCGAAATTGTCCGGATCGAGCGCCAGATGCGTTTCGAGATATGAATCGAAAGTGCCGAAATCGCTCCACCACGCCTGCTTTTCCACGACGCCGTACACGAAGCGCGCTTCGGACATCATCGCGTTTTCGTAGGCGTCTACGATCGAGCAGAACTTCCTGCCGTCGGGGAGGAACCTGCGCACGTCCGGCCCCAGCAGCGCCAGGCCGCAGTAGGTGTACGTTCCGTCCACTCCGGGCGTGGGGCTGCGCCAGCAGCACACGCGGCCTTCGCGGTCGGCCTCCACCGTGCGCGGGCCCGCGTTTTCCTCGAGCCAGCACGCCGCGAACCGCCCGCTGCGTTCGAACGCGCCGGCGATCGGCACGGGGTCGAGCCTTTCGGCCGCGATGTCGCCCGACACGAGCCAGAACGGGCTGTCGCCGAGAAAATCCTCCAGCGGGCGCAGCGCGCCGCCGGTGCCGAGGATTTCGTCCTCGGCCGAAACCGCGATCTTCGCCGTGCCGGTCCTGTTGCGCCTTTCCGCGAACTCGCGCACCGCTTCCGCCAGGTGGTGCGCGTTCACGGCGATTTCGCGCACGCCCCAGCGTTCGAGCATCCGCACGATGCGTTCGAGCGACGGCACGCCGCACACCGGCAGCAGCGGCTTGGGGAACGCGCGGGTGAGGGGGTCGAGCCTCGTCCCGAAGCCGGCGGCCAGCACCACGGCCTTTTTCACGTCAGACGGTTTCACGGCCGTTCGACCTCCACCGCGGCCGCGCCCACGCCCGGCACGGGCGAAGCCTTGGACACGCGGACTTTCACGGATTCCACGCGCGGATCCGAAAGGCACTCGCGCGCCGCCGTCTCGGCGGCGCGCTCGAGAAGCCTGCACTTCGCCTCGCGCAGCGCGCCGGAAATCCGCCGCGCCACGTCCGCGTAGTCCACGGCGTAGCCGAGGTCGTCCGTCGCCGCGGCGGCGCGCGCCTGGCATTCCATGCGCACGTCCACGCGCAGCACGCTTTCGCGCCGGCGCTCTTCGGGCGTGTCGCCCACAACGCAGCGGACCTGCAGGTTCTCTATCTCGAGGAAGTCCATCGCCCAGTCCTTTTCACCGGAACCGCTGGTGCTGGCGCTGCATCTTGATTTTCGGCTCTTCGAGCTGCAGCGCGAACCACTGTTCGCCGAAGGGCTGGTTCGAGAAAGTGGTGGTCTTGCCGTTCTGCAGCGCCAGGTGGTTGGCCTTCAGTATGGGGTTGTCCGACTTTTCGAGCGCGGCGGTGAGCGTCTTGAACGCGCCGTCCACGTCGCCCTTCTTCAGCTGCATCCACGAAAACGCGGCGGGCAGTATCACGCCCTGGTTGTAGCGCAGGCGCGCCGCCCCGGCGCGGTAGACCTTTCCAATCTCCTCCATGGTGTCGCCGCGCATGTACATGCGCGCCATCGCCACCGCCCGCAGCATGGGATCGAGCAGCATCGCCTTAGGCATCAGCTCGTCCACCTTGCCGTAGTCCTTCAGCGCCCAGTGGAACTGCATGCGCATCGACGCTATCTGCCGCCCCATCAGGGGAATCCAGCCCTTGTAGCGCTCCAGCCCGTCGACGATCGCGAGGGCGCTCTTCATTATTTCGGCCTGGCCGCGCTCGATCTCCGCCTGCGCCTGCTTCATGGCGCTTATGGAGTTTATGCGCATCTGCAGGCGCTGCACCTTGGCCTGCATGCGCGCCTGGCCTTCGGCCATGCACGTCTGCAGCGCGGCCTGCACCTTGTCCACGCCTTTCTTGGCGAACCGCTGCGTGGCTATGAAGAACACGAGCCACGACGGAACGGCCCATCCGGTGGCGCCGGGCCATTCGCAGATTCCGCCGAAGAACAGGCCGCACCACACACCCCCTGCGGCCGCCAGGGACAATATCGCTGAATACATTTCTTCTCCGTTTTTCCGTTCGCCGCGATTGTACCAAACACCGGCGCGGACGGCAAGAAGAGATTGCCGCCCGCCGCAAGTCCGCCGCACCCGTCCGGAAAACGCGGATGCGCCCAAAAGCCGCGCATTGTGGTATACTTCGTCCGCAACGGCAAAAAAGCACCGAACACAATGAAAAACCTCGTTCTCGCACTCGCAATTTCCGCCGCCGGCGCGGCGTTCGCCGGCACCACGGCCCTGCAGCTTTCCGTAATCGCGCCCATCCAGGCGCCGGACGTCATGTACGACGTCGAAGGCCTCCGCCTGTCGTTGCTGTACGGCGGAAGCCAGCAGTTCCGCGGCGCCGACATCGGCATCGCGAACCGCACATACCAGGATTTCACGGGCTTCGCCTTCGGCGGCGGCAACATCGTGGACTGCCGCATGTACGGATGCCAGGCCGGTTTCGTGAACTGGAACGGGAATCCGGCGATGCACTGGGGCCGCATATCGGCCGGCGCGCAGATCGGCCTGTTCGACTGCTCGAAGGACTTCTGCGGGTTCCAGGGCGGCGGCGTGTGCCTTTCGCGCGGGAAGGTCTACGGCGTGCAGTGCGGATTCGTGAACATCTCGAGGGACCTCGACGGCACGCAGAACGGGATCCTGCTGATTCTCGGCGTGAACGTGGTCTACGGCACGCTCGACGGCTGCCAGATCGGGCTTTTCAACTATGCGGAAGCCATCGAGGGCGGCCTGCAGATCGGGCTGGTGAACATGATCGGCAAAGGCGGCCTCTTGCGCATAATGCCGATAGTGAACTTCAAGTTCTGACGCGCGCGCCGGAAGTCCGGCCGCCGGCGCAGGCTACACCTGCATGAAGCCGCCGGCGGAGAAGCCGTCCCGACCGCCGTCCGCCGGCTCCGGCGTCTCCCCGCCGGGCGCCGCGCCGCGGTAGTTGGACACTATCTTGTGCCACGCGTCGAGCGTGTTGACGAATCCCTCCACGGCGGCGTAGAGCGCGTCCACGTCGAGCGTGTCCGCCGGCATCGCCCTGCAGATCGAGAAGCGTCCCGTCGCGGAATCCAGCGAAAGCGTGGCGCCGGCCGTCCCGGAGAAGTTGTAGTTGGCTTCGAGCATTGCCTTGTAGAGGGGCGCCATCTCTTCGGGCGGCGGTTCGCCCACGTCGCCGGTCAGGACCAGGGCGGGCAGCTCCTGGATGTTGTTGAGCGTGACCACGAGGCCGTCGGCCTCGAACGAGCACGCGCCGTCGGAATCAAGCGCGAGCGTGATTCCGAGGCGTTCGCCGAGTGCTTCTACAAGTTCTGCCGTTTCCATTGGATTGCAGCCTTTCCGCCGTCCGCAGACGTTCCATGTTCCTTTGCATTGTATGCACGCCGCGCGGAAAAAGGTTGCACCGCCGGCGCCGGCATTATTATCTCAAAACGGCCCCCTCCGCGCAAGAGCCGCCGCGCGGAAAAACGGCAAACGCGCCGGTGACTGCGCGGCGCGGATTTGGTAGAATAGCGCCGGAGCCGCCGGAAAACGGCGGAATGGAGACCGACATGGACTGGACAGGGGCCACACTGCTGTCGGCGCTGGCGCTTTCGCTGTACGACATCGGCAAGAAGCACAGCGCCGCCGCGAACAAGACGTTCCCCACGCTGCTCTGCACCACGGCGGCGGCATGGGCCGCGGCCGCCGCCGGGACGGCGGCGGCGGGGCGGATGGCGGACGTCTTCGCGCTCGACGCCGCGCAGTACGCGCTGCTGGCCGCGAAGTCGTGCATAGTGGCGTCGAGCTGGACGTTCGCCTACATGGCGCTGAAGACGATACCGCTGACCGTGATGGCGCCGATCCGCGCCACGGGGCCGGTGTGGACGCTCGCCGGCGCGATGGCGATATACGGCGAAACGCCCGGCGCCGCGCAGTCCGCCGGATTCGCGCTCTCTATCGCCGGATGCATCGCGTTTTCGACGGCGGCCCGCCGCGAAGGGTACGCGCTTACCGCGCGCCCTGTGGTGCTGGCCGCGTGCGCCACGCTCGCGGGGAGCGTCTCGGCGCTTTTCGACAAGTTCCTGATGGGGCGGGCGGGGATTCCGCCGCACGCCGCGCTGTTCTGGTTCACTGCCGGGATGACGGCGATATACGCCGCCGCGACGGCGACGGCGGGCAGGCTGGACGCTACGCGGTTCTCGTGGCGGTGGACGATGCCGGCCACGGGCGCGCTGCTGGCGGCGAGCGACTTTTTCTACTTCAGCGCGGCTGCCGCGCCGGACGCCAGGATTTCCGTGATATCCGTGGTGCGCCGTTCGAGCGTGGCGCTCACGTTCCTCGCCGGCGGGGCGATATTCCGCGAAAGCAACCTGCTGCGCAAAGGGCTGGCGCTGGCGGCGATCCTCGCCGGCGTGGCGGTGCTGTGCATCGCGCGCTAAGGGCGCGCGCCCGGCCGGCCGTGACGGGGCGCGTCAGCGCACTATGGCGGCGCGGGCCTCGGCGAGCGAGGCGAATTCGCCGGCGGCGATCATCTGCACGATCAAGTTGCCGATGGCCGTGCCCTCCACGGGGCCAGCCACCACTTCAAGCCCGGTCTCGGCCGCCGTGAGTTCGTTCAGGTAGCCGTCGCGGCAGCCGCCGCCCACGATGTTTATCGAAGTGTACTTCCTGCCGGTCAGGCCGGAAAGCGTGCGCACGGCTTCGGCGTAGCACTTGGCGAGCGACTTGTACACGCACTGCACGAGCCCGCCCACGGTGTCGGGCGCGGCGCCGTTTTCGGCGGCCGCCGCCAGGACTTCGCCGATCATCGAAGGGGGATTCATGAAACGCTGGCTGTTGACGTCCACCGTGGCTTCGCAGCGGCTCGCGCGCGCCATGTCCGAGAGGTCCTGGAACGAATATTCGCGGCCCTCCTCGCGGTCCTTCAGGCGGGCCAGCGCGGCGGCCGTGGCGTCGCCGCCCTTGCCTTCCACGTATTTCACGCCGTTCAGCTCGCGGCGGATGGACTGCACCATCCAAAGCCCCATGATGTTCTTCAGGTAGCGGTAGCGCCCCCACGCGCCGCCTTCGTTGGTGAAGTTGGCCTTGCGGCTGGCCTCGCCGGTGATGGGCGCTTCGTTCTCCACGCCGAGCAGCGACCACGTCCCGCTGGAAAGGTAGACGGCCGCGTCGTCGCGCGCGGGCACCGCCAGATAGGCGCTGCCGGTGTCGTGCATGGCGGGCAGCACGACCTTCACGCCCTTGTACGAGCCGACCGTCGCGCCGGGCATCTCCAGTTTGCCGAAGATGCGCCCGGGCAGGCCGAGCCTTTCGATCAGGCCGCGGTCCCAGTCCTTCGCCGCCGCGTTCACGAGCGACGTCGTGGACGAATCGGTGTACTCGTGCACGATGTTGCCGGTCAGGCGGTAGTTCAGGTATTCCGGCACCATCAGGAAGTGCGCGGCCTTCTCTATCTGCTCCGGATGCTCCTTCTTCAAGGCCCACAGCTGGTAGACGGTGTTGAAGCTCGTCTTCTGTATGCCGCAGCGCGAATACATGTCGGCGAAGGAGATCGCGTCGCGCTCGATCTCCGCGTCGGCGCCTTCGGTGCGCGCGTCGCGGTACGCCACGGCGTCGGAACAGAGGTTCCCGGCGGCGTCGAGCAGGACGAAATCCACGCCCCACGTGTCTATGCCGATGGATTCGATTCCGTATTTCGCCATGGCGGCGTCGATGCCGGCCTTGACGGACTCCACGAGGCGCTCGATGTCCCAGCAGTCGTGCCCGTTGCGGCGCACCTGGCCGTTCTCGAAGCGGTAGACTTCCTCGAGGACGATCTTGCCGTTTTCGACGCATCCGGCGATGTGGCGTCCGGAGCTTGCCCCGATGTCGATTGCGAGATAGCGTTTCATTTCGTCTCCTGCGCCGCGCATGGCGCTGCCGCCGGCGTCACTTGCCGGTCTTTTTCATTGTGTAGCCGGCGAACCTGTTCGTGTTGTACGGCTTCTGGCGCGGGTCCACGTAGAGGCCCATCGCCTTGCGGATCGCGAGGAAATCCCGCACGGACTTGCGGCCGACCTGCTGCAGCGGCGCGCCGTGGCCCGCCGCGAGCAGAAGCACCTGGCAGTAGGCGTCGGCGTTCTCGGCGAACCACTCGGCCTCCTCCACGTCGCGCCCGCCGCACACGATGCCGTGGTTTTCCATGAACACCACGTTCGACTTCTTCGCGGCCTCGCCGACGTTCGCCGCCACTTCGGGCGTGCCGGGCGTGCCGTACGGCGCGAGGGGTATCTGGCCCAGGAAGATGTCGGCTTCGGGGTTGATGCCGTTCGGGGGCACGATGCCGGCGAACAGGAATGCGTTGCAGTGCGGCGGATGGCAGTGCAGGCACGCGTCCATGCCGGCCGCCTTCATCATGGCGATGTGCACGCGCACTTCGCTGGTGCAGGGCCTGCGGCCGCAGAGCTGCCCGGCCTCCATGTCCACGAGGCAGATGTCGCGCGGCTCCATGAATCCCTTGCAGCAGAGCGTGGGCGTGCACAGGACGAGGTCCTCGCCCACGCGCACGGAGATGTTGCCGCCGTTGCCGTCGGTGTAGCCGCGCGCGTATATGCGCCGCCCCATCTCGCAGATCTGCTCCTTCACGCGCTCGACGGGCGCGGACTTGAAGAACCTGTCGAGGTCGCGGCGGGTCTTGGGCTGCGGGCCGCCGCGCCAGTCGTACGACCTGTCGACGAGCGGCGGCTTTATGTAGAGTTCCGGATCCATCCCTTGCGGCCCTCAGCGCTTCAGCAGGACTTCTTTTTCGTACTTGCGCACGGCGTCGAACCACTCTTCGCCGGCGGGCACGCCCTGGCGCCTGCAGAATTCGGCCCAGACTTCCTCGAAAGGATAGTTCTTGCATTCCTCCTGCATCACGAGCTGCGCGGTGAAGTCCGCCTCGTCCTGCAGGCGCTTCAGCTCGGCGTTCGGCGCGAGCATCGCCTTCAGCAGCTCCTTCTGCATGTTGCGCATGCCGAGCACCCATGCGGCCACGCGGCAGATGGAGGCGTCGAAGTAGTCGAGCGCGATCAGGAAGTTCTCCGGCCCCATGCGCACGATTTCGCGCGCGGCCGCGGCCAGGTCGTCGTTCTGGCGGATCACGTGGTCGGAGTCCCAGCGCACGGGGCGCGAAATGTGGAACGCGACCTTGCCGAAGAACATGAGGAACGAGCTGATCTTGTCGGCCACGTTCTCGGACAGGTGGAAGTGGCCCATGTCGAGGAGCGCGAGGATCTTGCGGCTCTGCGCGTAGCCCATCACGAACTCGTGGGAGCCGACGGTGTAGCTTTCCACGCCTATGCCGAACAGCTTGGACTCGAAGGTGGGGATCACGCGCTTCCTGTCGTACCTGTACTTGAATATCCTGTCTAGCGAGTCGGCCATGCGCATGCGCGGCCCAAGGCGGTCGCTCGGCTCGTCCTTGTAGCCGTCGGGCGCCCAGAAGTTGATGGCGCACGGAGTTTTCAGCTCTTTGGCGAAGTATTCGGCGATCTTGAGGCACTGTATGCCGTGCTTCACCCAGAACGCGCGGATCTTCGGATCGGGGCTGGAGAGCGTAAGGCCGTCCACCACCTTCGGATGCGAGAAGAACGTGGGGTTGAAGTCGAGGCCGTAGCCTTTCTTCTTCGCCCATTCGACCCAGGGCTTGAACTGTTCCGGGCCGAGCTTGTCGCGGTCCACGACCTTGTCCTTGTGGATGCCGTAGCAGGCGTGCAGGTTCACGCGGTGCTTTCCGGGGATGAGCGACATCGCGAAGTCGATGTCGGCCATGAGCTGCTGCGGCGTCGTGGCCTTGCCGGGATAGTTGCCGGTGGTCTGTATGCCGCCGGACGCGCCGCCGGTCGTCTCGAACCCGCAAACGTCGTCGCCCTGCCAGCAGTGCATCGAAACGGGTATCTTCGCGAGCGCCGCGACGGCCTTTTCGGTGTCCACTCCGATCTTGGAGTATTTCTTCTGCGCTTCCTTGTAGCTCATCTGCATTCCTCTTTTGGATTGTGTTCGGGAAATTCCGCCGCGCGGCGCTTCGCGTCACGCCGCCATGCTCTTCGCGGCCACCGCTATGCCGATCGAAGCCGCGAGCGTCGCCAGCCCGGCCGCGAGGACGATGCGGGTTCTCGCGCCGGTGCCTTTCCATTCGCCCAGAAGCACGCCCAGCACGGACGAAAACATCACGCAGCTGCCCATCACCACCGCGAAAGCGATGTATCTCATGTCGCCCATCGCCGGCTCTCCGGCCTTCTGGCAGGCGAACTGCATCGCCCATATAACGCCGGCCAGTCCGGCCAGGAACCACGGCGAAAACGACTTGCCGTAGTCGGCGAACGACTTGTTCTTCGCGTTCTGCCAGAGGCACCACGCCGCGTTCACGGCGAATCCGCCCAGCAGGACGACCACCAGCACGGGCATCCCGGCCCACGCCGCGCCGGTGCCGGCCTCCATCGACGCCTTCTCCATCGCCCCGCCCGACTGCAGGCCGAAGTTCATGCCCGCCGACGCGATTCCGCTGAACAGCGCGACGATCATGCCCTTCTTGAAATCGAATTCGGCCACGGCCTTCTTCTTGGCCTCCTCGTCGAGTTCGCCTTCCTTGAACTTTCCGGCAAGGCCGACAAGGACGATTCCGGCGAGCGACACCATGACGGACACGAGCGTGATGACGGCCGAGGCGTCTTTCACGAGTTCGCCGGCCTCGCCCTTCGCGATCGGCGGAACGAGAGTGCCCGCGGCGGAGCAAAGCCCGCAACCGATGGCCAGCCCGAGACCGATTCCGAGATAGCGGATCATCAACCCCCAGGTAAGGCCGCCAAGACCCCACAGCGCGCCGAAGCCGATGCAGGCGGACAAAGTCGAGCCGTCTGTGCGGGAAATCACGCCGAAGAGGTCGTTTGTCGTGGCAAGCGCGAGCGCGAGAGGGAAGACCACCAGTCCGGCCAGCGCGTAGACAAACCAGTAGGATTCGTATTTCCAGCCCTTGACGCCTCTGAAAGGCAGGGCGAACACGGCACCGGCGAGACCGCCAGCCGCGCACAGCAAAGTACCAAGAGTTTCGTTCATGGCGGCAGTGTATCAAAAAGCCGGCGATTTTGCGAATTGCGCGACATCTGGGAAACGCCGGGAATCGGCCGGGCGGCTTGCCCCAAGACGATGCGGCGCGATGCGGCGCACTGCGGCGCGTTGGGACAACGCGCCCTACCAGAGGGGTTTCGGCATGTTCGACAGCAATCGATAGCAATCGAAAGCCATCGATAGCGATCGCAAAGTTCGATAGCAATCGACTGCCATCGAAAGCGATCGAAAGCTGTCGCAAAGTTCGGCAGCAATCGACAGCGATCGATAGCATTCGATAGCAATCGCAAGGTTCGACTGCAATCGATAGCGATCGAAAGCAATCGAAAGCGATCGCAAAGTTCGATAGCAATCGACTGCGATCGATAGCGATCGATTAAAATAAAAAAGCCGGCGACGTCCTACTCTCGCATGGGCGGGTCCCACACTACCCTTGGCGAAGGAGGCCTTAACTTCCGTGTTCGGAACGGGAA
>CADCBS010000034.1 GCA_902799715.1 uncultured bacterium
TGCTGCGGTTGTGCCTGTCGAAGAAAATCACGCAAGCAGAAATATTGAAATCATTGGTGGAGCGCGTGGGATGGTGGCGTGTTGAAGGTTCTGCCGTTGGATCGAAAGAAAAAGGCCGCGAAGCATGAAACTAAAGACCGGCACGAGTTCAATTAAAGGCACAGATCGAGCGGATAAGCTTGCCGCGCGGCGTGAACGGGATCGGGCGCGGCGACATGCGAAGCGAACGGCGGAGGTGTGGGCGATGCCGACGGATGAGGTGCCGACCGAGGAGAAGGGCTCATGTTCCATTTTGGAACATATGGGGCGCGGGCCGTGTTATCAGATTGCCGCAGTTGTGGATAGTTTGTTGTGCGGGCGGGTTGGGAAGATCGTTGCCCAGATGGAGAATAATTGCAAGCGGTTTTTGGGCGGCGAGTTCGACCGAGCGGGCGTTGGGTGTGGTATGCAATATTAGATAAAATACGTATCACGTAGGAGGTAAATATGTAACGACTGCTTATGCAAAGACAGATCGCTTCGGTAATTATTGGCGCTCACGTAACAATGTGGAGCAGACGCGCTTTGGCCCTGAAGAACGCGCATATGCGCACTGGATTCGTGGTGATGCACGAGAAGCTTTGCAGGAAGTTATTATCTTAGACGAGGGGTTAAGTGAATATGACGATGATAAGGTGTTTAATGAACATCTATTTAATCTCCTGAAATGGGACGATTAACGGTTTCAAATTACATAAGAAATAGGCGAACGAGGAGGCGAAAGAGAGACTGATCCCATAGGAGATGATGGCTTAAATATGTTGTTGGTTGCAAGAGAGGTGAATGATTGATATGAGCTGGTTGCCAAAGAGAGAGAAGCTTGATCCGGTGCAGGCGTCGGCGGTAGACTTTACCGGGGCGCAGGTGGGGAGCCTTTCTGCGTGTCGGGCGAGGCCGGGACGGGGAAGTCGGTCGTGCTGGCGGCAATTCGAATGATATAAGGTGGAGGAAATAGAAAGTGAAGATCGGCAAAGACAAGCGTAAGAAAAATCAAACGGGCGGGGTTGTGAAGTTGGTGGCCTCGCGGAATTATCGTGCGTGGATCAATGATTTACGCAAGCGGTATCGCGCGGCGCAGACCAAGGCCGCCGTCTCGGTTAATTCGGCGCTTCTGGAGTTCTATTGGAATTTGGGCAAGGACATCAGCGAGAAGTATGCGGCGACCCAGTATTATGGGAGCCGGTTCTTTGAGTGCGTCAGCAAAGACCTCACGGATTCGATTCGGAACCCGCAGGGACTGTCGGTCGTCAACATCCGCTATTGCCAGCGTTTCTACGACCTCTATTCGAGTCTCCCAAATCTTCCACAACTTGTGGAAGAATTGGTTTCGGTTCCGTGGGGCCAGCATCGGTGCATCATCGACAAGTGCAAGGGCGACGCGAAAAAGGCGCATTTCTACGTTCGTGGGACGATTGCGATGGGGTGGAGCCGAAGCCAGTTGGAGGATGAGCTGGAAGCTGATCTGTACACGAGGAAGGGTAAGTCGGTCGACAATTTCGCGCAGATTCTCCCGCCCAAGGAGAGCAAGACTGTCGCGGAGCTTGTCAAGAGTCCCTACCTTTTCGGTTTGACCGAATCAGTCGATGAGGACAATGAGAGGCAAGTCGAACGTGCGTTGGTGCGGAACATTACGCGGACGCTGACCGAGCTGGGCGGTGGGTTTGCGTATGTGGGGCATCAGGTGTGTGTGCAGGTTGGCAACGAGGAATTTTTCCCTGATTTGATTTTCTATCATCTGGCGTTGCGGCGTTATTTCGTCATTGAGCTCAAGACGCGACGCTTCAAGCCGTCCGACCTCGGACAGCTCGGGTTCTACATGACTTGCGTTGATCGACAGATTAAGCACGAGTGGGATGGGCCGACCGTCGGGCTGCTTCTCTGCAAGTCGAAGGATCGGACGGTCGTTGAATACGCACTTTCGGGGATGGATCGTCCGATGGGCGTCGCGCAATATAAACTGCATAAGGTTCCGCCAAAGGAATTGAGCGTTGCTGCAGAATCCATTGCCCGCCTTTCGTTTGTTGTCGATGAGACCTTTGCGCAGGCTAAAGCCGTTCCGGCAAAGGACGCGCGCACCTCAAAAGGGAGATAATATGAGCACACTGAAAATCAGTAAGCATTCGGATGTTCCTGCGGCGCTTGATCTTGTTCGGGAGGAAGTCGACAAGGAGGCGCGGCGGATCAATCAGGCTGGAGGTGCGGCGCAGGCTGCGGGAAACCTCAAGCCAGCGAAGGAGGCGATTGCCTACGCGGAGAAGCTGAGCGAGTTCGTCAAGAAGATTCAGAAGCTCGGCGACGAGTGGCTGAAGCTTGAGGCACGGATCGACGCAGCGGCTCCCGAAGTAAAGGAAATCGTGCAGCTGCCGAAGTCGCTGAAGGCGCACAAGACGGGCTTTGCGCGGAAGGTGACGACTGTCGCCCCGAAGAGCAATTTCACCGTTCGCTTCCCAGACGGTGTGACGATCACCGACAAGAAGGCCTATTGGGTGTTGGCGCGGTCGATTGAGAAGCTGGGCGCGGCGGATGTTGCCAAGCTTGGCGTGATGGTCGGTGGCGAACCGTTGGTGACGCAGGACAAGTCACTCTTGAAAAAGCATCCAAGCGCCATCGCCGCGATCAAAGGCGGTTGGTTCGTCAAGACTCACTCCGGCACTGCAGCAAAGATGCGTTACGTCAAGGCCATTGCCAAGGCACTTAAGGTGAAAGTCGTGATTGCAGGGGTGTGAATGCGAAGTCCAAACGACCGGACGGGCGTTGGATGTGCCCTGACGTGATGTAATTTGAAGCGGAGGGATGAAGAAGGTCGAAAGAGAGTTTGGACAAATCATCCAGCGCATTCATCAAGTCGATGATCAAGCCGCTGGAGCAAGGAGGCGTTGAACATGGATAATGAGATTGAAATAAAAGAGGAGCATCCTGCTGAACTGTCGGATGCGGTTTCTGTCATCAAGACCGCGATCCTGCAGAGTCAGGCACGTGCTGCGAAGGGAATAAATCAGGAACAGCTTGCGCTATACTATGGCATTGGGCGGTTCATTTCGGTCAATACGCGCAAGCGGAATTGGGGTGCAGGGATTATTGACGGCATTAGTGAACGATTGAAGGCTGAGTTGCCGGGGTTGCGGGGGGGCGGTACTTCCAACCTTAAGAATATGCGTGCTTTTTATGAAGCGGGCGAGGAATATGCTTGAGCCCAATTCGGCAATTCAAATTGCCGAATTGCCAAAAGGTGCAGAAATCGGCGGTATGATGGCGAAAACAGGTGGATTAGAAGCCGACTACGGGAGTTCGGCAATTTAGGATGCATTGGCCGAAGTGAAGATGAGTGTGGGAAAAGGTGTGGTAAAAAGTGTGGTAAAAAGTGTGGTAAAGATTCTTGATCTCATCGCCCAGTACCCGGACATCACACGCGAACCGATGGCGCATTTTCAAAATGCACAAAGTTTGCAGTGGGCAACTGCAAGACTAACCTCGGTGAAGGACAGGGGCTAATGTGAAGCGAGATATGGGGAAGTAATGAGGAAGAGCAAGTCCGCACAGATTGCCATGTTGGGAGATGAGTCAATCCTTGATCTGCCCAAGGTCGGGTTTCTGTCGTCGCGCAAGGTTCCGCCTGCGGCGGTCATGAAGTGCTACGACTGGGCGACGGAGATGCGCGACCAGGGCGTGTGCGTCATGGGCGGCTTTCAGAGTCCGCTCGAAAGGGATGTGCTGACGTTTCTCCTCCAGGGAAAGCAACCCGTCATTTGGGTGTTGGCGCACAAGCTCTGGACCGAGAAGAGCATTCCGAGGCCCTATCGCGAGCCCATTGCCGCCGGGCGTCTGCTGGTTGTCTCGCCCGTCGCCCAGTCCGTGGCGCGTGTCGATGCACGAACTGCCGCCATCCGCAATCGCTACATTCTCGAACTTTCAGAGAGGGTTGTGTTCGCGGCCATAGATTCCGCAGGCGCTTTGGCCCGACTTATCGGTGGTTGTCCAAACTTGAAATTTCAGGTGTTGGCATGAAGTAATAAAGGGCGACCATGGGGACAGTCCCTTGCGCAACCGCAGGATTCTCGAAAACAGCGACGATGTATTCTTCGGCGCCATCGGCCCCTCCGGCAATTTGACGGCACCCCGGGCTGCTGGTTGTACAACGGCGGGGCCTTGCGCCGGCGCGCCTCTCGAAGTTGTTTCCACCAGTTGTTCCGGTTGTTACCAGCTTCAAAGCACATGGGTGGAAAACGCAGGGATACGGCGCAGAAGGGAGTCCTTCGCCCAGTTCCCGCCCGCGACGGGCATCAAGGTGATTTGAGGAACTTGTATTTGGTGTATGTTCGTGAAATCAGAAACTTGCATTTGGTGTATGTCTCCGATGAAAGGAACTGGTTTCCAGGGTGATTTTTTAATGTTTTATTTACTGATGATAAATAATTATGGTATAATATTGTTGTCTTTAATAAAAAGAATGAGGTAGCGAGAAATGTTTGACATTGAAATCTTGAAGCGGATAATTGTCGAAAATCAGCAGTTCATTGCGGCGATCGAAATGAACAGGCGCGATTATTCCTTTGAACCCAAAGGCCGGTATGTGCTTGTAGGGTTGCGGCAGGCCGGGAAGAGCTATTTGCTTTTTCAGCGTATCAAGACGTTTTTGTCGGAGGGACGCAAGATCGAAGAGATATGCTATGTCAATTTCGATGACGAGCGCATTGCAGGCATCAGGGCACAAGAACTCGGGATCATTCTTGATGCATATCATGCGCTCTACGAGGGAGAGCCAATCCTGTTTTTTGATGAAATTCAGAACATCGCCGGCTGGGAACATTTCGCACGGAGGCTTGCCAACGAAAAACGCATTGTCTTCGTAACGGGATCCAATGCGAAGATGTTGAGCCGCGAAGTGGCAACGACCCTTGGAGGACGCTTTTTGACGCTTGATGTCGCGCCGTATTCCTTTGTCGAATACTTGTGTGCGTGCGGGATTTCACCCGGCAAGAACTGGCGGTATGGGAAAACGGCTTCAGAAGTTGAAAGGAGGTTTGAGACCTACCTCAGATTCGGGGGGCTGCCGGAGTGCGTCGAGCATGTTGACAAGCGTGGCTGGCTCAATGGCCTCTTCGACAAGATATTCTTTGGCGACATGATTGTGCGCAATGGCGTGAAGAACGAGGAGGCTCTGCGTCTTGCGGTGAAAAAACTGGCTGAAAGCGTTTGCCAAAGCGCGGCATACAACCGTATCGCGAATCTTATCAAGGCGGCTGGAGTGTCCACGACCGCCGCGAGCGTGCGCGACTATGTAAGGTTCATGCGTGAATCGTGCTTGATATTTTCCATCCCCAATGCCGCTGCAGGGTTTTCTGAGCGAGAGGGTGTGAAGAAGCATTATTTCGCGGACAATGGCCTTCTGAATATCTTCCTGTCGAATCCGGATTCAGCGCTTCTTGAAAATCTTTGCGCGATACGACTGCGCAGTATGTACAGAGAACGGCTCTTTTTCTTCAAGAGAAACATCGAAGTCGATTTCTATGTGCCAGGCGAGGGCCTTGCCGTACAGGCCTGCTGGTCCGTGAAGGATGCGACAACACTTGAACGGGAGGTGGGGGCCCTTCGCAAACTTGATGCATACGCGCCGTTGAAAAAGCTGGTGATTGTTACGCGCAGCGAGAGCGACGCAGTTCGCCTGAAGAACGGCAAAACCGTAAAAATCGTCAATGCCGCCAGCTGGCTCCTTGAGGATGCAAATCCAATTGCCAGCCCCTAACCAATTTCACCACCATGAAACTCAAATTCAAGAACCAGGGATTCCAGGAGGCGGTGACGGCCGCCGTGTGCGACGTGTTCTAGGGGCAGCCGTACCACGATCCGAACAAGTACACGGTCGATCCGGGCTTGAAGCGGGAGGATTTCTCACGCAGAGACGCAGAGGCGCAGAGTCTTCCGGGGTTGGAAGTGTTGAGTCAGGGGACGCTCGACCTGCCTGACGATCCGCCGGACGTGGGGTACAAGAACGCGGAGATCGAACTTCCCGCTGCTGTTCTGCTGAAGAATCTTCACGAAGTCCAAGACAGGCAAAATCTCGAACATTCGAACCTTCGCGCCTCTGCGTGAGATAAAACATGCGATTGCCAGAATTGAGGCGGAGGAACTAAATTTCTGGTTGAAAAGTTGCGGTTTCATTGGTCGAGGTACAAATGAAGTCCTTCCTGCCTGGCGCGAAGGACACGCAGTACCATGTCACATACAAAAAGGTCGCGTCATACCGCGACCTCATAAACATGGCAAACTCCGGGAGCGGCGATTAGCGTGAGAGTGAAGGGGGCATCCGCATTCTTGCAGAGCGGAGTCCGGGGTGGTATACTGGCGGCAACCGGTCTGCGGGCGCCGCCCGGAGGGCGGAATACACAGTCCATGGAAGGAGCGGCCGCGGCCGCGCATAACGCGCAGCCGGTTTTGCCATGACACCGCACGAAACATTCGACACATGCATGGGCGCGTTCGCGGACGCGCTCGGGATAGAGCTGCCAGAGCACGCCGAAGGCGATCCCGTCGCCATCTCCGTGGACGGCGTGGAAGTGACGCTGCGCGAAGACGCCGGCGGCGGGGCGGTAGTAATCTCCGCCGAGATCGGGGAGATGCCGCCCGACGCCGGGGGCGTGTTCGCCTCGGTGGCGCTGCAGTCCAACTACGCCGCGATGGGCGAGACGGCGCTTTCGGCCGACGCCGGAACCGGAGAGTTCTTCGCCGTGTCGTCGCTCCCGCTCGCCATGGCGGGCGTGGACGCCCTTTCGCACGCCGTGGAGACGCTCGTGGACAGGGCCGCGGAATGGGGCAGGCTCGCGACGGCGTTCCTCGACGTGGACGAGGAGGCCGGGTTCTCGAAAGCGGACGAAGCGGACGCCAGTCCGCTTTCCGGCATCCCGGATTTCATTCGCGTGTAACCTTCGCCCGCGCCGCGTGTAACGATGGCGAAGCGATATTGGAACAGCGAACAGGAAAAACAGGAAGGAGCGCATCATGTCCAACATCAATCTGGAAGCATACGGCAAACTGAGCACGGCCTTCGGCTATGCGCAGCAGATCAAGGACGCGCCGGGCGCCCGCGGCCGCGACACCGTGGTGCATCTGCAGGACGGGAACCGGCTCACTTGCAACTATTCCAGGACCGACGCCCCCAGGGGGCTGTTCCGTCCGTCCTCGCGCAACCAGGACCAGAAGAACCTGAACAACGCGACGCGCGCCATTTTCAAGCAGGCGGTGATCGACATCTTCGGCCGTAGCATCAACGACGTGCCGAAGAGCGTGCGGACCGCGATGGAGCTCGGCAACTTCGACAATACCGGCAAGCCGCTCACCGCCCGCCGCATACTCGCCGTCAACAAGGCGATCGACGCCGAACTGAAGTCCCTCGCGAAGCAATTCGGCTTCACCGGCGCCGCCGCGCCGGCGATCATAGCCATCGTCGCCAAGGGCAGCGGACTCGCCGAAGCCGCGAATCCGGCCGCCTTGTTCAAGACCCGCGTGGACCGCCACGCCAAAGCCACCGTGACGACCCTAATCGCCACCCAGATGGCGAAAAACGCGAGCTACACCTCCTTCTCGCTCGACATCGCGCGCGGCATGGACGTTTCGCTGGGCGGCAAGAAGCTCAAGACCAGGAATCCCGCCGAGGCGCGCGACAAGATCGTGCAGTTCGTCACAGGCGACAAGAGGGCGACCTTCGACAAAGCCGACGAGGCGACGAAGTGCAAGGCCAACGTCCTCATGTCGATGATGCACCAAGGCTCGTTCGCCTGCGCCATGGGCGCCGTGGGCAACGGCTTCGACCCCGAGGACAAGTTGACGAAATTCAACGGCACCGAAGGGACCGCCATGGGCGGAGAGCAGACGAACGGCTTCGCCTTGACGAAGGACGCCGCCGGCAACATAACGATCAAGGGAACGGCGAAGTTCTTCCGCCACACGTCGCTGCTTGCGAACAACGGCCAGGATGCGATGCAGAAGGCGACAGACAACGACGGCTCCTACATGAAATACGAGATCGAAATCAAGCTGTCCCGCCAGGACATGGACAAGTTCGCGAAGGCCGACTGGTCAAAGTGCAAGACGGGCGAAGCCGAAAGAATCGAGCAGGATGCGAATCTCGTGGACCGCTTCCAGAAGGCGGCCGACACGGTCGACGGCGACTACAAGTTCACCGGATCGGCCACCGCGACATTCAAGGGGCACATCAAAGCGCTCCACGAACTGTCGGAGATCTACGAACGCAACAACCACTGAGCGGATTCCGGCGGCGGCCTTCCGCCCCGGGGAGACGCAGCACACGGCACGGCAAGACATGATGGACTACGCACAGCGAATGGAAGCCTTCGCCGCAGAATGCGGGCTCCCGCCGCCGGACACGGCGGCGGGAGCGGTCGTAATCGACTTCGACGGCATCGCGGTTTCGTTTATCGACAATGCGCCGGCCGGGGCGATTCTGCTCCACGCCGGGATCGGCGAGGCCCTTGGCGGCACCGCGGGCGCCGTGGCCGGTGACATGCTGGCGGCGAACTCCGCGCTGCGCGAAAAGCCGGGCACGATCCTGTGCCAGGACCCGGAGACGAAGGAATTCGCGGCGATCCGGCCGATTCCGCTTCTGGCCGCGGAGCCGGGCGTCCTGGCCGAGGCCGCCGGCGATCTTGTGAAGACGGTCGTCTCGTGGCGGGAGCGGATAGGCGCCGGCGGCCGCGGCCAGGGCCTCTGACGCGGCCGGCGGCCGGCGCGGTTTCCGCCGCCGTGAATTGCGCCGGGCGCGGCTATTTGGTAGAATTTCCGCGCAACCAAGCCATCACGGACACAATGCAAGATGAACGAAGAATCTGAAACGGCGGCGAAGGAGTCCGACACCTCCCGGCATTTCGTGCGCCAGTGGATCGAAAAAGACGTGGCCGAAGGAAAGACGGGCGGCAAGGTCGTGACCCGCTTCCCGCCCGAGCCGAACGGCTACATACACATAGGGCACGCGAAGGCCCTGTGCGCCGACTTCGGCATGGCCGCGCTTTTCGGCGGCGACTGCCACCTGCGCTTCGACGACACGAACCCCGCCAAGGAGACGGACGAATTCGCGGAGAACATAAAGCGCGACATATCCTGGCTAGGCTTTCGGTGGAGCGGCCCCGGCGACGGGACGGAGCCGGGGCTCTACAACGCCTCCAACATGTTCGACGCGATGTACGCAATCGCGGAGAACCTGATAAAGGCCGGCCAGGCGTACTGCTGCAACCTGACGCAGGACGAGTGGAAGACGTACCGCGGCGTGCCGGAGAAGCCGGGCACGCCGTCGCCTTCGCGCGACACGCCGCCGGAGCGGAACCTCGACATCTTCCGCCGGATGCGCGCCGGCGAGTTCGCCGACGGCGAATGGTGCCTGCGCGCGAAGATAGACATGGCCTCGCCCAACATACACTTCCGCGACCCCGTGATCTACCGCGTGCGCCACGCCGCACACTACCACCTCGGCGACAAGTGGTGCATCTACCCGATGTACGATTTCGCCCATCCGATCGAAGACGCGCTCGAAGGCGTGACGCATTCGATGTGCTCGCTCGAGTTCGAAGTGCACCGCCCGCTGTACGACTGGGTGGTGGACAGGCTCGACGAAATGGGGATGCTCGTGGAGCGCGGCGGGGTCAAGATCCGCCCGCAGCAGCGAGAGTTCGCCCGCCTGAACCTGGCGGGGACCGTGATGTCGAAGCGCCTGCTGCGCCAGCTCGTGGACGAAGGGCGCGTGGACGGCTGGGACGACCCGCGCATGCCCACGGTGAGCGGCATGCGCCGCCGCGGCTACACGCCCGCGGCGATACGCGAGTTCTGCGAGCGCGTGGGGCTGTCGAAAGTCGAAAGCACCACGGACTTCGCCCTGCTCGAATGGTGCGTGCGCGAAGACCTGAACCGCACGGCGCTTCGCCGCATGGCCGTGCTCGACCCCGTGAAGGCGGTGATAGACAACTGGACCGGCCCCGCCCGCGAGGTGGAGCTGCCCGACAATCCGGTGGATCCCGCCGCCGGGACGCGCAAGACGCCCTTCGGCCGCGAGATATGGATAGACCGCTCCGACTTCATGGAAAACCCGGAGCCGAAGTTCTTCCGCATGGCCCCCGGCCGCGAAGTTCGCCTGCGCGGCGCGTGCATATTCAAATGCACGGGATGCGTGCACGGGCCGGACGGCTCGGTGGCGGAGATACACGGCACGTGGGACGAAGGGTCGTGGGGCGGCAACGCCCCCGACGGCCGCAAGGTGAAAGGCACGATCCACTGGGTGGACTGCGCGACCGGCGTAGAGGCGCGCGCCGACCTGTTCGGGCCGCTGTTCACCGTGGACGACCCGCTGCGCGACGGCCCGGACCGCTTCCTGGAATATCTGGCCCCGGAATCGAAGAAGACCGTCCGCTTCTACGCGGAGCCGGCGCTGGCCGCCGCCCGGCCGGGCGACAGGTTCCAGTTCGAGCGCACCGGCTACTTCGTGTGCGACGGCCCGCTCGCGTTCAACCGCACCGTTTCCCTGAAAGATTCGTTCAAGCCGGGAGTGAAATGACATGGCCGCATTCGCAAAACCGCTCGCCGCCGCCTTCGCGGCGCTCGCCCTGGCGCTGTCCTCCGGCGCCGGCGTGTTCATGCTGTCCGTAGAGCCCGGGGTGCCGACGTCCAAGCACACGAACGGCAAGACGCACTCGTCCGGAGGCCGCTACAACAGGGGCCGCACGCGCAACGAAACGACATCGAAGAGCGCGAGCTACAAGGGCCGCGTGACGTACACCGGCTCCGACAGCCGCTCGGTGCGGCTGGAGGCGTATTTCGTGACGCGCGGCGTCGGCGACGGCGTGCACCCCGAGCGCATCGGCGGCAGGAAAGACATCGGCACGTTCAAGTTCGGGCCGAAGTCTAAGGGGATGCAGGAGTTCCAGGTGGATTCGCCCACGGTGAAGCAGACCACCAAGACCGTCCAGCGCAACAAGGGGCGCGGCGGACGCTACGGCCGGCAACGCCAGACGAAGAAGACTTCGTCCGGCGAGCAGCTGCTCGGCGTGATAGTGCGCGGCATCGACGACAACGGCAACGTCGCGTGCGTGAAGGCCCTTCCGTCTAAATCGACGTGGGAGAAGGCCGCGCGGATGCCGAACGTCCCCTCCACCCCTCCGAAGCTGTGACGGCGCGCACTATGGCGGACATGCGCGACAAGACGCTCGAAGAGTGGATGGCCGAACGGAAGGCCTGGGTCGAGACCGCCCTGGCGGAGGACATCCTGCCCCGGCCGGACGAGCGCCCGGCGGCGCTTTCCGCCGCGATGCGGCACGCGGTGGAGGCGGGCGGCAAGCGCATACGCCCCGTGCTGTGCATGGGCTGCGCCGAAGCGGCGGGCGGCTCCGCCGCCGACGCCCTGTTCCCCGCGTGCGCGATCGAGCTGCTGCATTCATACACGCTCGTGCACGACGACCTGCCGGAGATGGACTGCGACGAGT
Organism: uncultured bacterium; assembly: GCA_902799715.1. GTDB lineage: Bacteria > Verrucomicrobiota > Kiritimatiellia > RFP12 > UBA1067 > CADCBS01. The sequence continues at coordinate 11,520 of CADCBS010000034.1, forward strand.
ACAGGCGCGGGCGCCTTTCGGTGTGGGCCAAGTTCGGCCGCGCCGCGGCGGTGCTCGCGGGCGACGCCCTGCAGGCGCTCGCGTTCCGCACGCTGGCGCACACGCCGGAAAAGCGCTGCGGCACGCTCGCGCGCCTCGTGGCCGCGTTCGGCGAAGCGGGAACCGGCGTGGTGCGCGGCCAGGTGGAAGACATCGCGGCGGGGGCCGGGCCTTCGCGCGACGTAGTGGATTTCGTTTTCGAGCACAAGACCGGCGACCTGTTCCGCGCGGCGTGCCTCGCGGGAGCGATCGCGGCTGGCGCCGGCGACGGCGTGCAGGACGCGCTCGCGCGCTTCGGGCTTTCGCTCGGCCTCGCGTTCCAGATCGAAGACGACCTGATAGACGCCGCCGGCGGCGAGCCCGCCCCCGGCGAACTTTCGTGCCTGCGCGTGATGGACGAGCCGGCCGCGCGCGCCTGGATAGACTCCGCCACCGCGGCGGCGGCCGCGGCGCTCGAAGGCCTGCCCGGCCCCGTGGAGCACCTGCGCGGACTCGCCCGCGCGCTCGCGGCGCGCCGAACCTGACGCATGCCGATGGAACCGCTTCTCGAGATATCCTCCCTCCGGCTTTCGTTCGAAACGCTTGGCTGCGTTTCGGAGCCGGTGCGCGACGTGTCGTTCTCCGTGCCGGCGCACGGCCGCACGGCGCTTGTGGGCGAATCGGGATGCGGCAAGTCCCTCACCTCGCTCGCCGTCACTCGCCTGCCGCCCACGGACCGCGCCGCGGCGGGCGGCGAAGTGCGCTTCTCCGGGCGTGCGGCCCGCGTTTCGTGCCGCGCGGGCGACGCCGCGCTGGCCGCCCTGCGCGGCCGCGGCGTGTCCTACGTGTTCCAGAACCCGTCCGGCGCGCTGAACCCCGTGATGCGCATCGGCCGCCAGATCGTGGAGGCCATGCCTCCCGGCGTGCCGCGCAAAGAGGCCGCGGCGCGCGCAGTGTCGCTGCTGGAGCGCACCGGCCTGCCCGACCCCGCGCGCGCCGCGAGGTCGTACCCCTGCGAGCTCTCCGGCGGCCAGTGCCAGCGGTGCGCCCTTGCGATGGCGCTCGCCGCGGAACCCGACCTCCTGATAGCGGACGAGCCCACGACGGCGCTCGACGTGACGACGCAGAAGACGGTGCTCGACCTCATCGACGTCCTTGCGCGCGAAACGGGGATGGCCGTGCTGCTTATCACGCACAACCTGGGCCTTGTGGCCGGGCGCATGGACGACGTGAACGTGATGTACGCCGGGGCGATAGTGGAGTCCGGCCCGGTGGAGGAGGTGCTTTCGCGCCCGCGCCATCCGTACACGCGCGGCCTGCTCGACGCCGTTCCCGCGCTCGACGCCCCGCGCGACGCGCCGCTGCGCGACATACCTGGCACCGTACCGCCGCCGGACCGCTGGCCGGCGGGGTGCGCGTTCCACCCGCGCTGCGCGCGGGCGCAGGCCGTCTGCTCCGCGGGCGCCCCTCCCCCGGCGACGCCGTGCGGCGCGCGCCGCTTCTCCTGTTTCAACCCCGTCCCCGCGGAGGCCGCGGATGCTGTTTGAGGTCGAAGACGCGAAGGTCGCGTACCGCGCGCCCGGGCGCCCGCCGTTCATGGCGGTGCGCGGGGTTTCGTTCACGCTCGGCGAAGGCGAGACGCTGGGGATAGTCGGCGAGTCCGGCTCCGGCAAGTCCACGCTCGCCAAGGCGCTCACGCTGCTGATGCCGTTCGCCGGCGGAAGCGTGAAGTTCCGCGGGCGGGAGATTTCGGCTTTCACGCGCGCGGAGCGCGCCGCCTACAGGCGCCAGGTGCAGATGGTGTTCCAGGACGCGGCGGGGTCGCTGAACCCGCGTATGTCCATCCGCGCCGCGCTCGACGAGACGCTGCGCGTGCACCATCCGGAGATGGACCGCGCGCGGCGCGGCGCGCGCATCGCGGAGCTGCTGGACCGCGCGGGGCTGGCGTCCGCCGTGCTCGACCAGTATCCGCGCGAGCTTTCGGGCGGGCAGTGCCAGCGGGCGTCGTTCGCGCGCGCCCTCGCCGTGGAGCCGTCGGTCCTCGTGGCCGACGAGCCGGTGTCGGCGCTCGACGTGTCGGTGCAGGCGCGCATACTGAACCTGCTGCGCGACCTGCGCAGGAACCTCGGGATAGCGGTGATCCTCGTCGCGCACGACCTGGCGGTGGTGCGCAACGTGTGCGACAGGGTGGCGGTGATGCACCGCGGCGTTTTCGAGGAGAGCGGCCCGGCGGCGGACGTGTTCGATTCGCCGCGCTCGGACTACGCGAAAAGCCTGCTCGCCGCCGTGCCCGACGTGAAGCGCGCGCTTGCGGCGCGCGCCGCGGCGCAGGCGCCTACAGCGTGAAGCTCGCGCCGGGGGCCGGGGCGAAGGTCTCCGGCACGCCCTCGCGCGCCATCGCCTCGGCCATCTTCGCCGTGCGGTCCGGCTCGCCGTGCACGGCGAACGCCTTCTTCACGGTGCCGCCCTTCACGCCGCGCACCCAGTCCATCAGCCCTTCGCGGTCGGCGTGCGCCGACAGCGCGTTGATGGTCTTTATGCGCGCGCCGATCTTCCGCTCCTCGCCGAGCAGCTTCACCGTGTCGCCCTGGCCGCCTTCCACTATGCGCCGCCCGAGCGTCCCCTCCGCCTGGAAGCCCACGAACAGCACGATGTTGCGCACGTCGCCCAGGAACTCCTTCAGGTGGTGCACCACGCGCCCGCCTTCGCACATTCCGCTGGCGGCGACCACGACCATCGGGCCGCCCGCCTTGTCGAGCGCCATCGACTGCTGGGGCGTCTCCACGAACTTCAGGCCCGGGAACGACAGCGGGTCTTCGCCCGTGCGCAGGATTTCGCAAGTGTCGTCGTTGTAGCATTCGCGGTGCCTGCGGTATATCTCCGTGGCCTTCATGGAAAGCGGGGAGTCGATGTACACGGGAACGGGCGGTATGCGCCCGGCCTTGTAGAGCCTGTTCAGGAAATAGAGTATCTGCTGCGTGCGCCCCACGCTGAACGCCGGTATCAGGAGCTTGCTGCGCAGCTGCACGATGTCGTCCACGTACGACTTCAGCCGCCCGGCGACGTCGTCGGCGCACGGGTGCAGGCGGTCGGCGTAGGTGGATTCCACGATTATCGCGTCGGCGCCCTGGGGGTATTCGAAGTGGCGCAGGATGGGCTGGCCCGGCTGCCCCAGGTCGCCGCTGAACAGCAGGCGCCTGTTCCCGTCGCGCCCGCGGACGTCGATCTGCGTTATGGCCGAGCCGAGTATGTGCCCGGCGTTGTGGAACACCAGCGACACGCCGCCGCCCAGGTCGTGCTCGCGCTTCATGGGCACGCACTCGAACATCTTCATCACGGCGTCCACGTCGCGCTCCTCGTACAGCGGCTCGAAGAGATGCTTGCCCTGGCGCCTGCGTTTTTCGTTCACGTAGACCAGGTCGCGCATCTGGAGGAAGCACGAGTCGCGCAGCATGGCGTCGCACAGGTCGCGCGTGGCCGGGCGGGAGATTATCTTCCCCCTGAAGCCGTTGCGCGCCAGCTGCGGGATGTTGCCCGAATGGTCTATGTGCGCGTGCGAAAGCACCACGGCGTCTATCGACGCCGGGTCGAACGGCAGGTGGCGGTTCTTCTCGAACGCCTCCTTGCGGTGGCCCTGGTACAGGCCGCAGTCGAGCAGTATCTTCCTGCCGTTCGCCTCGACAAGGTGCATCGAGCCGGTCACCGTCCCGGCCGCCCCGTGGAATGTGATCTTCATTTCGCGTTCCCTCCGTTTTCCTGCGTCCCCGTGTCCCCGGCGCGCGCGTCGCCTTCACCGCCGCGCCTTGTGCGCGCCGCCGCGGCGCTCGCGCCCGCGCGCGGCCGTCTCGGCCGCGTACCGGCGGTACGATTCCCATCTTTCCGGGTCCAGCGCGCCTGATTCGATCGCGGCCCGCACGGCGCACCCCGGCTCGCCGGAGTGCCGGCAGTCCGAAAAGCGGCACCGCCCCAGATGCGCCTCCACGTCCGCGAAGGCGTCCGCAAGCCCGGCGGCCGCGTCCCACAGCCCGACCTCGCGCAGTCCCGGCGTGTCGATCACGGCGCCGCCGCGCGGAAGCTTCACGTATTCGCGCGCGGTGGTGGTGTGTCGGCCCTTGGCGTCCTTTTCGCGCACTTCGCGCGTGCCGGCCACGGTCCTGCCCGCGAGCCTGTTCAGGAAGCTGGACTTTCCGGCGCCGCTTTCGCCGAGCAGTATGGCCGTGCCGTCTCCGATCCTCGCGGCGAGCGTCTCCACGCCCTCGCCGCTTTCCACGCTCAGCGCCACGATTTCGGTGCCCGGCGCGGCGGCGGCGGCGTATTCGCGCATCTCCCGCAGCTCCGCGGCGTCCGCCAGGTCGCACTTCGACAGCACCACGGTCGTGCGCGCGCCGCTCGAGCGCGCCAGCGCCGCCATGCGCTCCATCCTGCCCGGGACGAACGGGCGGTCGCAGCCGGCGAACATGAACACTTCGTCGAAATTGGCCGCGAGCACCTGCGCGCGCCTGCCGGAGCCGGAAGGGTCGCGGCGCACCAGGCGCGTCTTGCGCGGCTCCACCGCGGTTATGCGGCTTTCCCCGCGCGGGTTCTTCTGCAGCCGCACGATGTCGCCCGCCACGGGCACGGCCTCCGGGTCGCGGCTGCGGAAGCTCCCTTTCTTCAGCCGCGCCACGCCCGCGGCGCCGTCCGGCGTCTCGAACAGGTAGTAGCCGCTGTACGCGGAGGTTATCCGCGCGGAGGTCTCGCGCAGTTCAGCCACCGCGCCCGCCCTTCCTCCGCTTCGCCATGCACGTGGCGGGGTCGGCCGAAATCCCGTTCATGGCCGCCATCGCGGTTCCGTAGTTCGCCACCGGTATGCCGGCCGCGGCGCAGCGCGCCATCCTGTCCAGCACCGCGCGGCGCGAAAGCATGCATCCGCCGCAGTGCAGCACGAGCGCCGGGCGCGGCTCCGCGCCGAGCGGGAAATCCCCGCCCGAGGAAAACCGGAACTTCAGGTCCTTCCCCGTGTGCCGCCGCAGCATGGCCGGCAGCTTCACCGTGCCGATGTCGCCGCACTGCCTGCGGTGGGTGCATCCCTCGGAGACGAGGACCGTGTCGCCGTCGCGCAGCGCCGCGATCGCCTCCACGCCCTTGCAGAAGACGGCCAGGTCGCCCTTCTGGCGGGCGAAGAGGATTGAAAAGGAAGTCAGCGGGATTTCCGGCGGCAGCGCGGCGTCGGCCTCGGCGAACGCCTGCGAGTCGGTTATCGCGAAGCGCACGCCCGCCGGGCCGAGCCTGCGCGCGAGGGCGGCGGCCTGCGCAGGCTGGCACACGGCGGCGGAGCATCCGCGGTCGAGCAGTTCGCGTATCGCCTGCTGCTGGGGAAGTATCAGCCGGCCCTTCGGCGCGGCGGCGTCGATCGGGCAGATGCACATCACCGTGTCGCCGGGGTCCACGAGATCCGCCAGGAGCGGCGGCGGAAGTTCCTGCGGCGCGCAGGCGGCGAGCCGCGCGCGGAGTTCCCCGATCCCTTCGCCGGTGGCGGAGGAAACCGCCGTCTCGCCGGGCGCGGGCGAAAAGCCCGGCGCGAGGTCGCGCTTGGTCCTCACCCGCACGAGCACGGTCTTCGCCGCGGCGCACGCGGCCGCCACGGCGGCCTCCTCCGCGCCCGGCTTCTCGCCGCACGGCGTGGCGAGCAGCGCTATGTCGGTTTCGCGCAGCACGTCCAGCGAACGCGCCATGCGCTTTTCGCCGAGCGGGCCTTCGTCGTCGAGGCCCGCGGTGTCCACAAGCAGGCACGGGCCGAGCGGCAGGATCTCCATCGCCTTGGCCACGGGGTCGGCCGTGGTGCCGGGCGTGTCCGAGACTATCGCGACCTCCTGCCCGGCGAGGGCGTTCACGAGCGACGACTTTCCGGCGTTCCTGCGCCCGAAAACCGCGATCCGCACGCGCGAGCCGGACGGCGTTTCGCAAAGCCCTGCCATCGAGACCGCCTCAGCGCCCGGCGCTTTTCAGCTGCGGGAAAAGGACCACGTCGCGGATGGAGTCCGTGCCCGTAAGGAACATCACCAGGCGGTCCACGCCGAACCCCAGGCCGCCCGTGGGCGGCATGCCGCACTCCAGGGCGGATATGAAGTCTTCGTCGATCTTCTCCACGTCTTCGCCGGCCTGGTTTTCGAGCGCCTTGCGCTGCTCCACCGGGTCGTTCTGCTCGGTGTATCCGGGGCACAGCTCGCGCCCGGCCACCACGAACTCGAACACGTCCACAAGCCTGGGGTCGTCCTTGCAGCGCTTGGCAAGCGGCACGAACTCGCAGGGCAGGCGCGTCACGAACGTCGGCTGGCGGAGGGACTTCTCGATGATCTTGTCGTAGATCTCGTGCGTGAGCGTGAGCTCGCGGTCCACGCCGTCGAGCTCCAGGTTGGTCCCGGTCTCGCGGCCCTTCGCCTTCGCCTTCTCCATCTGCGCGGCGAAATCCAGCGTGAACCAGTCGTCGCCCATCAGCTCCTTCACCAGGTCGGCGTAGGCCACGCGGCGGAAGGGCGGCGTGAAGTCGATCACCTCCCTGTTTTCGCCGTATTCGATCCTGCGCGTCCCGATCACCGTGTCGCACAGGTGCGGCAGCAGGCCTTCCATTATGGCCTCCATCGAGGTGCGGTCGCCGTACGCCTCGTATATCTCGCAGACGGTGAACTCGGGGTTGTGCGTGCGGTCGATGCCCTCGTTGCGGAAGTCCTTGCCCAGCTCGAACACCTTGTTCATGCCGCCCACCAGCAGGCGCTTCAGGTACAGCTCCGGCGCGATGCGCATCACGCAGTCCTTGTCCAGGGCGTTGTAGTGCGAGAAGAACGGCTTGGCCGCCGCGCCGCCGGCCTGGTCCTGCAGTATCGGCGTCTCGACCTCGACGAAGCCCCTGGCCCACAGGTACTTGCGCGTCTCCATCAGCAGGCGCGAGCGCGTGTAGAACCTTTCGCGCGACTCGTCGTTCGTCATCAGGTCCACGTAGCGGCGGCGGTAGCATTCCTCCTGGTCGGCCAGGCCGTGGAACTTCTCCGGCGGCTGCTCCAGCGCCTTGGCGAGCATCGTCCAGTCCTTCACCACGATCGACTTCTCGCCCTTCTGCGTGGTGAACATCGTGCCGGACGCGCCGATGATGTCGCCGAGGTTCAGCAGCTTGAACGCCGCGAACGCCTTTTCGGAAAGTTCGTCGCGCTTGAAGATCAGCTGGAAGCGCCCCGTGCCGTCGTTCATGGTGCAGAAGTTCATCTTGCCCATGCGCCGGATGGTCATCAGGCGGCCCGCCACGGTGGCTTCCCCGCCCTCGGCGAACGTCTTCCGCACTTCCGACAGGTCCGTGTGCGGGAACTTGCGCCCGTACGGATCGTAGCCCATTTCCTCGAGCGCCTTCATGCTCGCGAGGCGCTGTTCGCGGTATTCGTTGGATTCTGCTGGCATGTCTTGGCCTTTCTTTGCGGGGGAAAGTATACCACATCCCCGCCCGTAGCGGCGCATCCGCGGCCGAACCTGCCGGATTGCGGGCAAAGGACGGATCCGCCAATTCGCCAGTGAAGGTATCGTCTCCGGCGGAATTCCCCGATGGCGCCGCAGGGGGGGGGCGGCAATAGACGGCTTGGCAAACGTTCAAGTCGACGATCTGACCACCAGCTGCGTGTCGAGGAGGATCGCGCGCGGGGCGAGGCCGGGGCTGCGGATGCGCTGGAGGAGCGACTCGACGGCGGTCTCAGCAAGCAGTTTCACCGGCTGGCGGATTGTAGTGAGCGGCGGGTTGAGCAGTTTCGCGATCTTCGCGTCGTCGAATCCGGCCACGCGCACCTTGTCCGGCACTTCCATGCCGAGCGTCCCCAGCGTCTGGAGAAGCTGCGCCGCGAGCTGGTCGTTGCGGCAGACGAATGCGTCCGGACGGTTCTTGCCGCGCATCAGCCGCCTGAACGCGGCGATGTCGCCAGGGGAAGTCTCCACGACGAAGCCGTTCGTCCAGGCGAGCCCAGCGTCGATCGCGGCCTGCGCCACGCCCTGGATCCGCGCGCGGATGGTGCTGGCGTAGTCGGGCTGCGTGAGGAAGCGGATGTCGCGCGCGCCTGCGTCGATCAAGTGCTTCGCGAGCCGGTAGCCCGCCTGCATGTTGTCGATGCCCACGAGGTCGTACGGGCTTCTCGCCGGCGGCGGCAGGTAGTCGCGGTCGATGAGGACGACGGGGATGTTTCTCGCCGCGAGCACGTCCAGCACCTTCTTCGTCGCCTCGTGCGAGCCGGGGATGAGGTCCACCGGTTCCAGCAGCACGCCTGCCGTGCGCCGCGAGGCGTAGGCGTTCGCGATGTCGAGCGCCCAGCGTCCGCGGTCGCGCGCCTCGGGGGCGGAGACGTCGCCGAGGAGCGTGTCGTATCCGGCGGCGCGCGCGGCCGACGCGATGCAGTCGCAAAGGTCCGTGAAGAAGTCGATCTTGTGGTAGTCGGGGGCGATGACGCCGAGCGCGCCGGCCGCGCTGCGCGCGGCGAAGGTGAGGTACGACCCGGAGCCGCTGCGGGATTCCAGAAGACCCTCGCGCTTCAGTTCCCGTAGCGCGCGCTCCACGGTGGGCCGGCTTGCGCCGAACCTGCGCGCGAGCGCCTCCTCGCTCGGGAAGCGTTCGTGCGATTCGTATTTGCCGTTCAGGATTTCGCGCTTGAGCGTGTCCGCCACGGCAAGGTACTTTGCAGTGCGTCCGGCCATGGCGACAGTATATCATCCCGGCGCGCCGAAGTGGCGGCGAAATCGACTCCGGCGGGAAAAACCTGCCAATGCAGATTTCCCGGCAAGTTGCGGAAGCGCATCTGTGAAATTCGCCGCCGAGCCTTCTGACGATTGGAAACAACTGTTTGAAACAACTTGCCTTTGGCGCACGGACTGACCCGCCCGTGCCCGTCGGCCAATCTAAAACGGCACAACCATATCGATATCCAATGAGACAAGATGTGCGGGCGAGTTGGCCCGCGTACCTCTCTCAAAGTTGTTTTTACCAGTTGTTCCAGTCGTTCCCAATCTCAAAACGCATGCAACTCCAACGCTTCACTGTCGTTCAGGAATGCCAATGTCAACAACAGGACGGCAACGCCGGATGGCGGCGACAGGTTGAGCCAGGAGGGTGTCGTTTCGCTTGATTAACAATCGTAAAAATCCTGCTGAAGACAATATGCTTCAAAAAGGTGTGGCGCGATATTTTGCTTAAAGCTCAAAAATGTGTATTTTGACCATTGCACTTAAGCTCAAAAAAGTGATAGATTTCATGGCGCACACTATATCACTTTAGTGTCATATATATCAATGGGGGGACTGGTCCCGCTTGACGATGGGCGCTAAAAGTGATGCGCTTCCTTTCAAAAAGGATGCTCTGGCAGGATTGTGTCCGTTAAAAAAGGAAAAACCGCCGGACGGAAATCGGAAAAACTGCCGAATGAAATTGGTCAAACGACGGAGTGAGGTTGACCGCGTTCGCGTTCCGCAGACCTGACGGGGTGTATGTCGTGCCCCTTGGCTGTCTCAGACCGTAGGTGTTTCATCATCACACGAAGTGGGGACTTCGATTGTTTAGCGGTAATGTAGAATCCCATTACCATCCCATAGGTTTTTCACGCAGAGGTACAGAGAGGCAGAGTTCACAGAGAACTTCCAACTTTCGGTCTCTACTATCTTTGATGCAAACTGCACTGAAGTTTTTAGATGTTAAAAATCAATATTTCTCCAATTCTGTGCTCTCTGCGTCTCTGCGTGAGATTTATATGGGATGCTACTGGTACAATCCGTGAGAACATGAAAACCGCCCAAACCTGCAAAAGCAGTTTTTTTCGACAAATTGCGGGAAGTGCCGCCGATCTCTTTTCCATTTCATTGCTTTCGCTGTTGCTGCCGCCCGCGCTGTTTTTTTGGTATAATATGCGTATGAAAGAGAACGGCAAATGAAATCCGCTACGCAAAGTCGATCCATTCTTCTCGCGAGCATCGGCACTTCTCCCGGAGTTCTGACGAACGCCGCATGGGCGCTTGCGCATCAGAAGAAGCCGGTGGCGCATGACACGCGGACTCTGGCACAATTAGCATTGATGATAGGAGTGGCTTGGTGAAATACAGAATCTTCATATCAAGTGTCCAGCGCGAATTTGCCAAGGAGCGCAAGGCTCTCGCATCCTACATTCGAAAGGATGCAATCCTCGGCAAGTTCTTCGAAGTGTTCCTTTTCGAGGAAGTCCCCGCGCAGGAACGGAAGGCCGATGGCGTGTATCTTGCCGAAGTCGACGACTGCGACATCTATCTTGGCATCTTCGGCCACACATACGGCAATGTCGATTCC
>CADCBS010000035.1 GCA_902799715.1 uncultured bacterium
GTCCTCGGTTCCGGCAATTTTGATATAGAAACAGTCCGCCACTTTCACCGCGAGATTTCCGCTTGCGTTCACATAGAGTTTGGCCCATGCGGGGGAATCGCCCGAAAGGACGACCTTGCCGCTTTCCACAGCATCCGCCGGGAACTTGCCGCCGGATGTTATCGCATAGTCGGAGCCGAACTTGAATTCCAGCCCGGAATCGGCCGAAACCTTCACGACGACGGGATCCTGCCCGGCGGCAGGCAGCACCAGCGAAGACGCCCCGCTGAACGCGAGGACAGGGGCGGCGTTCGTCGAGGAGAAGTTTAGGGCGATAGTAGAACCTTCCTCAAATGCTATCGTTTTGGAACTCTGCCCCAACACTCCAGATGTCACGGAATTGGTAAGCATGAGCGTTGTTCCGCTGGCAAAGGAGAATGATGCTGGCATCGTAGGGCTGTTGGAGAGATCTATCGTCGAAGATTCCGCGACATTCACTGCACCGGAAAGCGTTGACATCGAGCTTGGTATCAAGGTCGTCGCGGCACCCACTCTCAAATTTCCTGCGCCAATGAACGTTCCTAAAATGACACCGCCGCCCGAAATGTCGAGAGTGCCCGCCGCCACATTGAACGTTCCGATTCCTGCGCCAGAGTTTATTCCGCTAAGTTTGAACGTTCCCGGACCAGTCTTCTTGAGTTCATTGCCATCTGATTCAAAGAAATACTGTGTGCAGTGCTCAAAAGTAATATTCGAGCCGACATTGATTTCCACATTCGGCTTGAAAACCATGGCTCTGTTGTTGCACACCGTGCGAATGTTGTTGGTAATATAAAGCGCGGCATGCTGAAGCGTTATGCCCCAAGAAGAAGAATCCGCCGAGCCGCCTAATGCATTATCGTTGTTCACTCCCATCTTCAAGATTTTACTGGCGGACGAGCCGACTATGTGCATCCTTCCCGTAAAGCCGCTATTGTCACCCCAAAGGTATATCGTGGGATTGAGCGAATCGGCAGTATTGTCGATCTCCAGAAAACCACTTCCTGAAATATCGGCGTCTATAAAGACATTGGCGCTCGTAGAGGCAGAGCCTACCGCTATTGTCGCTTTGCTTGCCGATGCACCGGATGTTTCGACAATAATATTTCCGTGAAAAGACTGATCCTCCGTTCCTGCGGAACCCTTCCCTATAGCCCCAAAGGCCAATATGCCCAACGGCCCGAGAACAAGATTGTGTATTGTCAGATTCCGGCTTTTGTCGACCATGGTCATTGCCGAGGATGGCGAAGTGCCTATCAATGTGAGCGAAGATGCGGTATCGGTAGAAAGAGTCCAGTCGTGGCAACTGATTGGCGTTCTAAGAGGATTGCTCGTCGCGACTCCAAGGAAATTGCTCGCGACGTTCAAATAGCGAGTGTTGTCCAAAACACCGAGCGAACCGCTTGGCGTTCCTGCATCCCATCCGTTCCACGCACTGGGTGCGCTTGCGTTCGCCTTGCCTTTAGAATCCATTCCATAGCCTTGCACAAGATAATGCTTGCGTGCAAGATATACCGTCTGAACACCTCCGGAAGTTTCCACTTCAAAGTGAATGCCGGCTATGCGCCCGGTATTGGCAAGACCGAAATCGGCGGCGGCCTTCGTTGAAGTTGTCGTTGTAAAATCGTCCGCTGTAACCGTTTTCACCGAAACCGGAATGCGAATGACAGGGACACGTGTACAAGACGATGGCGTAAAACTGACATTTGTCACGAAGTTCGTGTTTAGATCCACGGGAAACTTCTCGCCTCCAGCCATCGGCCAATTGGAGAGCGTTGCCGTTCCTGCTTGTCTCGCATTGTATTCAACTATCAGTTTACCGCCACCAAGATCAATGTCTCCCGAAAACGGTGCAGCTATCGTGCTTGTCACATCCGCCCTTGCGACACCCGCCACAAACATTGCAAGCACGGCGAGGAGAAAACTTAGTGTTTTACCCCCCCCCCGTGACATTTTTATCATTTTTGTCATTTTCGTTTTCTCCTTAAATTGTCGACTGAAAAGCCGACAAAACAATTTTATCAAAGTTCAGTACGCGATTGCAAGCCAGTACGCGAAGGGCGTACGGCCATGTCACTTCTGCAAATTGCGTTCACCTGTGCAAACTTGCGTTTACCTTTTCAAACTTGCGTTTAGTTTTGCGGACGGCTTCCCGCCGGTGCCGGATCGCTAAAGTTTGATTTCCTGCGCGGGTTTTGGGATAATATGTCCGCTTTTGCGCTTCAAGGCGCGCCGGAGTGGCGAAATGGCAGACGCAGCAGACTCAAAATCTGCCGCACGCGAGTGTGTGAGGGTTCGAGTCCCTCCTCCGGCACCAGCCCCGCGCGGCGCGCAGCCGCCCGCCGGGCCGGACAGGGCACGATGAAAGGATTTCCGATGCTTACCGCTACGAAAACGGTCAGGTTCGACGCCGCCCACTCGCTCACCGGGCACGGCGGACTCTGCCGGAATCTCCACGGCCACACGTACCGCGTGGACGTGACGGTGCGCCAGCCGCCGGACGGCGGCGACATGGTGATGGACTTCAAGGACCTGAAAGCCGTCATTTCGGAGGAGATACTCTCCAGGTTCGACCATTCGTTCATTTACGACGCGTCGTCGCCCGTGGAATCGGAGATCGCCGCCGTGGCGGAGCGCGCGGGGATGCGCACCGCGCGCCTCGAATGCCGCTCGACGGCCGAAAACCTCGCGCGCGAGTTCCACCGCCGGCTGAAGGCGCGCATTCCAAACATCCATTCGGTGAAGGTTTTCGAGACGCCCGACTCGAACGCCGAATACTCCGGGCAGGACTGACGGGCGGGGGAGGACCTGCGGCATGGAAGAGACTGTTTTCCCGTTTTCGGAGATTTTCACGTCGTTGCAGGGCGAGGGCCGGAACACCGGCCGCCCCGCAGTGTTTCTCCGCCTGGCCGGATGCAACATTTCGTGCCCGTGGTGCGACACGGACAGGAGAGAGCGTTTCCGGCTGGCCTTGGACGAAGCGGCGGACCAGGCGGAAGCCTCCGGCGCGGGATCCGCGATCATAACCGGCGGCGAACCCACGATCCATCCGGGGCTCTGCGCGCTCGCGCGCGAACTCCGCAGGCGCGGGATTTGGGTGGCGTTGGAGACGAACGGGATCGTGGCGCCGGAGGACCCGTCGGCCTTCGATTTCATCGCCGTGTCCCCGAAAGCGTCGTTCGCGTCCATGTACAGGCGCGACACGATGCTGCGCAAGGCGGGCGAGGTGCGCATCGTGGCGGAAAACGACAGATGCCTGCCGTTTTTCGCGGATATGCGCAATCTCATCGAGGCGCAGGACTACTACGTGTCTCCGCTCGACCCCGGCGGCGGGCGTCCGCCGGCGACAGGCCTTGCGCTGCGCATGATGTCGGCCCTGAACGCGGGGCTGCCGCGCGGCGCGCGCCCGTGGGCGCTGTCCGTGCAGACGCACAAGATCCTGGGGATGCGCTGAGCCGCGCACGCGGGCTTCACTTCCGCACGAATATCATCGTGCCGCGGCGGATGGACTTGTCGTCTATCCTGTCGCCGGAGACGAGCGTGGTGCCGTGGAAATACCAGGTCTCCGGCGAGCGCCATTTCGCGCCGCAGATGTTCACCGCGCTGCGCTTGGGGCCGACCTGTCCGGCGGCGACGTACCCGACCAGGACGCGCGTGCCTTCCGGCAGCGGCGCGTCCGCGCGCAGCCTGTCGCCGGTGCCCCACGCGCCGTCGGGGAGTATCCACACCGTGTACGGCGACGACGCCATGCCGCGCGCCACGGAAGCGAGGCTGCCGCCGCCCTTCCCGATTGTGTAAAGCCCTTCCGGGACGGCGTCCGCCGCCGGGGGCGGGACGTGGACGCGCCGCCCGCGCACGAATCCCGGGGTCTGCGCCGGCCTGGCGGACGCTGGCACCGCAGGATTGGCCGGCTTTGCGGGAGCGGCCGGGGCGGCCGGCTTCGCGGCGGGTTTCGCGGCGGGTTTCGCCGCAGGTTTCGGCGCAGGTTTCGCGGCGGGGGCGCCGCCGGCGCGCCGCCAGAAATTGTTCGCCGCCGGGCGTGCCGGCGCGGCTTTCGCCGCGGCCGCGTACGAGCTGCGCATGAAGTCGGAAGGGCCGTACAGGACGCGCGACAGCCCCGGATCCGCGTTGACGAGCCTTCGCGCCTTGACGTCCGGATCGAACGCCGGGCGCGTCTTCAGCCCCAGCAGCCTGCGCACCGTGGGCGTGGCGAACAGCATGCCGCACCGCTTGCGCCCGCGGCTCGCCTTCTTGTGCCACTTGTTCGGGGCGGCGTAGGCCACGTGCGAATGCGTGACCACGTTGACGTCGGGCAGCCTGTATATGCGCTTCAGGCTGGCCACCAGCTCGCGCAGGGCCGCTATCTGCGCCATCGTGACGGGCCTGTCGTGGCTGCCGACGACTTCGATGCCCACCGAGAAGGCGTCCACCGCGCGCCTGCCGCACCACATCGAGCGCCCCGCGTGGAACGCCACGCGGTTGTGGTCGATTATCGAATACACCGTACCGTCCTCTACGACGCAGAAATGCGCCTCGCCGCGTTCGCTTAGCTTGTTCAGCGAACTTCTGGCGGGCGCTTCGGTGGTGTGCAGGACGATCAGGGACGTCTTCTTGCGGACGTCGCGTTCGCCGTTGCGGGGCGACTTGTACTTCGGCGAAATCTTCAATGCGCCCAGGGCGTCCGCCGCCAGCACGGCCGCGGCGGCTAAGACCGCGAAGATCGCGCGGCATGGACGCCCTGTCGACATCGGTTCCGTCAGACCGGCAGCGCGGAAGCGGACCAGTTCTCCTTGCCTGTCAGGAGCGACGGCGTGGTCATCTCCTGCGGCACGGGCAGGCCGAGCAGCTGGAGGGCGGTGGGCGCGATCGCGGACAGCTTGGCGAGCGGCGCGAGGCGCACGCCCGGGGCGTCGTTCGCCACGTAGAAGCACTCCACGAGGTTCAGCGTGTGGGAAGTCTTCACCATGCCGGTGGAGTAGTCCACCATCTGCTCGGCGTTGCCGTGGTCGGCGAAGATCAGCACGTGCGCGTCAAGCTCCATCAGGCGCGGCATTATCCTGCCGATGCAGTCGTCCACCACCTCCACGGCCTTTGCGGCGGCCTTGGCGTCGCCAGTGTGGCCCACCATGTCGCAGTTCGCGTAGTTCACCACGACGAGCCCGTACGGGTTGTCGCCGCCGATGCGCTTCAGCAGTTCGTCGGTCACGTTGCAGGCGTCCATCTCGGGGTGGGATGCGAACGTGGCCGGATCGAAGCGGCTCTTCACCTCCACCTGGTCCTCGCCGGGGGAGGGGGTGGTGGACTTGCCGTTGAAGAAGCTCGTGACGTGGCGGAACTTCTGGGTTTCGGCGATGCGCAGCTGGCGGATGCCCGCGCGCGAAACGGTCTCGCCCAGCAGGTTGTCCATGCCGCCGCCGGCGCCCATGGCGCCGAGGAGGTAGTCCTCGAACTCGTCCCAGTAGCGTGTGAAGCCGAGGTAGGTCACGGCGGGGCGCGCCTTGCGGCTGCCGGGGTAGGAGTCGAGCACGAACGCCTGGGTGAGCTGGATCGCGCGGTCCTGGCGGTAGTTGGTGTGCATCACGCAGTCGCCGTCCTTCACGCCTTCGTACCCTTCCATGGCGTGGCAGGGGATGTACTCGTCGGTCATCGGCGTGCCGTCGGGGGTCTTGCCGGTTTCGTAGGCGGCCTTGATCGCGTCCTCCATGGAGGCGGTCTTCGCGCCCTCGGCCGAGACGATGCAGTTGTAGGCGGCGTCGGTGAGCGTCCAGTTCTTCACGCGGTCCATGCCGTAGTAGCGGCCCATGAACGTGCCCACGGAGCAGTTGCCCACGGCGGCCATCTCGCGCTTCAGGCGCGCCACGTATTCGAGCGTGGAGCGCGGGGGCGTGTCGCGCCCGTCGAGGAACGGATGCACCGCGATGCGCCCTTCGGGGTATTCGGCGCGGGCGCGCCGCATCAGCTTGAACAGGTGCTCCTGGTGCGCGTGCACGCCTTCGTCCTGGAGCAGGCCGAGGAAGTGCAGGGTGGACTTTGCGGCCTTCCACTTCGCCACGAGGTTCTTCCACTTGGGGCTTTCGAACAGGGAGCCGCTGGACAGGCCGTCGTCGATGCGCTTCAGCTCCTGCACCACGATGCGCCCGGCGCCCATGTTCAGGTGGCCCACCTCGGACGAGCCCTGGTATCCGTCGGGCAGGCCGACGGCCTCGCCGCAGCAGTCGAGCAGGCAGTGCGGGTAGCGCGCGCGTATGCGGTCTATGTTCGGCGTGCGCGCCGCGAACGCGGAGTTCCCGTCCTTGCGCGGGTTCACTCCCCATCCGTCGCGGACGATCAGCACGACGGGTCTTTTCTTCGTGTTTTCCATGTCTTCTGTCTTCTTTTTTTCTTCATGTTGGCCGCGCGGCGGGGCCGCGGCGGCGGATAGAAACATCATGCCAGCCCCAGGACGTCGCGCATCGAATACAGCCCCGGCTCGCGGCGGCGCGTCCACAGCGCGGCGCGCAGCGCGCCGGCGGCGAAGGCGTCGCGGCTCTGCGCCCTGTGGACGAACTCTATGCGCTCCACGTCGCCGGCGAAGATCACGGAATGGTCGCCGACCACGCTTCCGCCGCGCAGCGCGTGCACGCCGATTTCGCCGCGCGGCCTTTCGCCGACGATGCCCTGGCGTCCGTACACGGCCGCGGCGCGGGGGTCTACGCCGCGTCCGCGCGCCACGGCCTCCAGCAGCATCGCCGCAGTGCCGCTCGGCGCGTCTTTCTTCATCCTGTGGTGCATTTCGGCGATCTCGGCGTCGTAGGCGTCGCCGAGCGCAGCGGCGGCCTTCTCGACCATCGCGAGCATCAGGTTCACGCCGGGCGACATGTTGGCGCTGGCCACCACTGGGATCCTGCGCGCGGCCTCCTCCACCGCGGCGCGCTCCTCCGGCGAAAGGCCGGTCGTGCCCAGCACGTACGACGTTCCGCGCTCCGCGGCGCGCGCTATCTGCGCCGGGACGGCGGCGTGGAAGGTGAAGTCTATCGCGCAGTCCGCGCAGTCCGGCCAGTCGGCCGTGTAGACGGGCCCGCCGGGGACGGCTTCGCGCCCCATGTCCGGGAAGTCCGGCCTTTCGCACAGCGCGCAGATTTCGAACTCCGGATCCGCGGCCGCGAGCGCGGCTATGGTCCTGCCCATGCGCCCGGCGGCGCCAAGTACCGCTATCTTCATCGCGCCCTCCGTGTCAGACGAGCCCGTAGCCGCGCAGGACCTCCGCGAGGCGCTCGCGGATCTCCGGCGTGGTGCCGCATAGCGGCAGGCGGAACACCGGCTTCGCCAGGCCCATCATCGCCAGGGCCTCTTTCGCCGGAATCGGGTTGGTGTCGAGGAATAGGGCGTGGAACAGCCTCCACAGGCGCCTGTGCGCGGCGCGCGCCCCGGCGTCGCCCGCGAGCGCGGCGCGGATGAAGTCCGACATCTCGCGCGGGATCACGTTCGACGCCACGGAGATCACGCCGCACGCGCCGGCGGAGATCATCGGCAGCGCCAGCGAATCGTCGCCGGCGAACACCGCCAGGTCGCACATGTCGCGTATCGCCGACACGCGGTCCACGCTGCCCGCCGCCTCCTTCACCGCCACGATGTTCGGATGCGCCGCGAGCCGCTTCACCACGTCGAGCGGCAGTTCGCGCCCGGAGCGCCCCGGCACGTTGTAGAGTATCACCGGCAGGCCGAGGTCGGCGATCGTCGCGAAATGGCGGTACAGGCCCTCCGCGTTCGGCTTGTTGTAGTAGGGCGTGACCTGCAGCGTGGCCGCCGCGCCGCCCATGGCGATCACTTCCTTCGTGAGGTCCGCGGCCTCGGCCGTGGAGTTCGCGCCCGTGCCGGCCACCACGAACATCCGCCCGGCGGCGGCCTCGATCGTCTTCGCGATCACGTCGAGATGCTCCTTGCGGTCGAGCGTGGGCGACTCCCCGGACGTCCCGACCGGGACCAGTCCCTCCACGCCGCCTTCGGCCTGGCGCTCCACCAGGGCGCGCAGCGCGCCCCAGTCCACCGAACCGTCCTCGCAGAACGGCGTCACCATCGCAGTGACGGTTCCTTCGAATTTCATGCCCTCTCCCTCTGGATTTCCCTGTATCCGGCGTCGCCCCCGCGTCACGGGCGAAACCTTGTGTTGGATTCGGGTGAAGTATAATGATAAAATTGCGCCGTGTCAAAACAGGTCTACTATATTTCGATAGGGTCGAACCTCGGCGACAGGGCCGCGAACCTGGAACTCGCGCTGCGGGCGCTCGCCGCCGTCCCCGGCGCGAGGGTCGCGGCGCGGTCCGCCTTCGCCGAGACCGAACCCGTGGACGTCGCGCCGGAGCACCGCGCGCTGAAGTTCCTGAACTGCGCCGCCGCCGTGGAGTCGGACCTGGCGCCGCACGCGATGCTCGCCGCCTGCGCCGCCGCCGAAAAGGCCCTGGGGCGCATGCGCCCCGCGCCGCGCAACTCGCCGCGCACGGTCGACATCGACCTCGTGTGCGCGTTCGGCCCGGACGGCCGCCCCGTGGCGGTGGACGACCCGCCGGTCCTCGTGCTGCCGCACCCGCGCGCCCGCCTGCGCGCCTTCGTGATGGACCCTCTGCGCGAAATCGCGCCCGCCGCCGCGGACTGGCTCCTGCGCGGCGGCGCCCGCGCCCCGGCCCCAGAAGCCGGGACGGGAGCCGCGCCATGACGGGCGAGACGGTCAAGACGCGCGGAATCGCGATTTCGATCCGCCCGATGTCCCGCACCAGCCACGTCGTCACCTGGCTCACGCCCGGCGCCGGCGCCGTCCCCATGGCCGTGAAGGGCGCGGTGCGCCCGAAATCCGCCTACCTGGGCCAGTACGACCTTTTCTACACGTGCGGCATCGTCTACTACGCGCGCCCCCACGGCGGCCTGTGGCTGCCGCGCGAAATATGGCCCGAAGAGCGCCGCGACGGCCTGCGCGGACGCTGGCGCGAAACCTCACTCGCCGCCTACGCCGCCGACCTCGCCGGCGAACTGGCCCCGCCCGGCGACGGCGCGGCCGACTGGTTCCGGCTCCTTTCGGGCTTCCTCGACTCCCTGGCGGAGCGCCCCGCCGCCATGTCGCCGCACGAATCGCTGCTCGCCATGCTCCGCTTCGAGCGCGGCGCGCTGAAGCTCGCCGGCCTCGCGCCGGACCTGCGCCACGCCGCCGCGGACGGCGGCTGGACTTCCGTCGCCATCGACGGCGGCCCGCCGGAGCGCGGGCGGCGCGTGGCGCGCATCCCCGCCGGGGCCGCCGCCGCGATCGCCGGAACCGCCCGCGACCCGTCGCCCGCCGACGTGCGCGACGCGATACGCTTCTTCGGCGCCTTCATAGCCTACCACCTGGAGCGCAGGCCGTCCGCGCGCGAAAGCCTGGTCGCCCTCCTCTCTTCGCGCCCCGCGCACGCCCCGCGCGCGCCTTCCGGCGCGGAATGCTGACGCACCGCCCCCAAGATGGTATACTCCGCCGCATGAAAATAGCGTTCATGAGCGACATACACGGCGTGCCGTCGGCCCTCTCCGCCGCGCTTTCCGCCGCGGACTTCCTCGGCTTCGACAGGCTCGTCCTGCTCGGCGACCTGCTGTACCACGGCCCACGCAACGGCGTGCCGGACTTCTACGACCCCGCGAAGGTCGCGGAGATGCTGAACGCGCGCAAGGACGCGATCGTGGCCGTGCGCGGCAACTGCGACGCCGAAGTGGACCAGATGATGTTCGCGTTCCCCATGATGTGCGACTACGCCCTGCTCGACGCCGGCTCCGAGATTTTCTTCCTCACGCACGGGCACCTGTGGAACGAGTCGCGCCTGCCCCCCGCCGGCTGCGGAACCGTGCTCGCCCACGGCCATACGCACGTCCCGGAGCTGAAGCGCCTCGGATGCGGCATGACCGTGTTCAACCCCGGCTCCGTCTCGCTGCCGAAGGGCGGCAGCACGCGCAGTTTCGGGTATTTCGACGGCGAATCCCTGCACCACGTGTCGATATAGCCGCGCGCCGCGCGCCGCGGCGGCGCGCGAACGGCCGGAAAAAAGGAGACTTGACGGATGGCAAAGATATCGGGATGCGTGTTCGACTTCGGCGGCGTGATGACTTCCACTTCCATGCCGGAGCGCGTCCGCCCCCTGGCGGAGGGGCTCGGCGTGCCGTGGAGCGCGCTCGAGGAGGGCTTCGCCAGATACAGGCGGCTGATGGACGGCGGCTTCATCACCCTGGACGAAATGTACGACAACATCTGGGCCGACGCCGGCGTGTCGCCGGAAAAATCCGTCCGCGCGCGGATCCTCGAAGAGGACCAGGCGAGCTACCTGTACCGCAACGAGGACACGCTCCGCCTGATGCGCGCGCTAAAGGCCGCCGGCTTCAAGATCGGCATCCTCACGAACATGCCAAGCCCCTTCGCCGCGAAGTTCCGCCGCGGATTCCCCGACTTCATCGCCCTGGCCGACGCCATGGTCGTATCCGGCGAAGAAAAGATGTTCAAGCCCCAGCGCCGGATCTACGACCTCCTGCGCGACAGGATTTCGCTGCCCGCGGACGGACTGTGCTTCTTCGACGATTCGCCTGCGAACTGCGACGGCGCCCGCGCCGCCGGATGGAGCGCAATCCTCTTCCGCGGCGCGGCCCAGGCCGCCCGCGAGTTCTCGGAGCTTTCCGGGACGGCCGTGCCCGGCTTCTGAAAACGCCCCGCGCGGCGGGCTTGCAGGCGGCCGCGGTTTGTGGTATCGTTTGCCCGGAACCCGCCCCGCCGCGGAACGGCGCCGGACGGACAGACCCAGACAGGACAGGGAAAGGGAAATACAGCCATGAAGGGATTTCTGACCATGTGCATCGCGGCCTTCGCGGCCGCCGCCTCGCAGGCCGCGGACTCCGGCAAGACGTTCGTCCTGTGGGATCCGGGCATCGGGCTGCCGGCGATATGCTATCCGCTCGAGCCGGGCTGGACCGGCAAAGGCGCCATAGCGTGGAACATGCGCGGCGACAACAAGTACCAGGCCTGCACGATCCTGTCGTCCCCGGAAAAGCACATGCTGGTGCAGACCGCCGGGCCGATCGCCATATTCAGCGAAGTCCTCACGCCGCAGCGGCTGGCCGAATTCCAGGATCCGCGCACGCTCGCCCGCAACCTCGCCGCCGAGATCAACCGCTCCATTGTCGAGCCGGGCCTTTCGGGGTTCGCCGCCACCGGCGGGCGCTTCTCGCAGGACGTCCCGGAGCTGACGAAGCTCCTTGCGAAAGCGTACGACACCGGATCTGGGATGACCTCCATCAGCGCGTTTTCCTTCGAAGGCACGTTCACCTGCATGTACGGTGGCGTGCGGTGCGAAGCCGTATACATGGCGTCGTTCGCCGTGGCCATAAGTTCCGTGCCGAGTGCGCGCGTGCCGGCGATATGCAATTTCACGCGCGTTTCGCCGGTGCTCGCCGTGGCGCCGCAGGGCAAAATGCGCGAAGCCCTGCGCGAGGCCGGGCGCATGTTCGCCTCCGCTTTCGAGAACCGCGCCTGGGCGAAGCGGCGCGACGGCATGCTGCAGGCGCTCGTGAAAGGGACGGCGCTGGGCCGCGAAGCCGGCTGGGAGCTGTGGCGCCAGTCGCGGCAAAACACCTCCGCCACGCTCACGCGCACCCGGAAGCGGATCGGCGACATGATCCGCGAGGTCGTCACCGTGGACAATCCCTTCGAGCCCGGCGGAAAGGTGGAGCGCCCCGCGTTTTTCGACAAGGCGTGGATCAACTCGCGGCAGGACACGATGCTGCTCAGCGACACGTCCATAGAGCCGAACACGGTGCGCGGCCTGATGGAGCAGGGGGAGTGGCGGCCCGCCAACCCCTGAACCGGGGCGTCCGGTCAAAAGATAAACCGTGACTTCCTCGATCCCCTGATAGTGGGGCGACTCGCATCACGGTTTTGTTTAAGATTTTCGCACAAGCAAGAGCCGGACCTCTCGGCTTCGCGCCCGTTCTGCGAACCTGACAAGGGCGCTTTGCGCGTGTATTGTACCATACCCGCGCCGACGCCGTCAACGGCGGCGAGGAAAATAAGACTCTGCGGCATCTTTATAAAAAAGACCAATGGTCGGAGCGGAGGGATTTGAACCCTCGGCCTTTTGGTCCCGAACCAAACGCGCTACCAGACTGCGCTACGCTCCGCCGCGTGGATGGCGAAGAGTTTACCACCCTCCGCCCCGCGTGTCAACACCGGCGAAAACCCGCCCGACGCAAGGCGCGAAGATTTGACATGCGCCGCGTTTTCATCTACAATTCAACCGGTAAAATTCCTTTGGGCAAAGTCTTCGAGGAGAACGCATGAAAACCACGCTACGGATATTCGCGCTCGCGGCGGCCGCCGCGGCCGCGCACTGCAGAGCCTTCGCGGAAAACCCGTCCGCGGAATCGCTTTTCGCCGGATCGCAATGGATCTCCGCGCCGCCCGCGCTGAAGGCCGCCGCGCCGCGCTTCACGCTGCGGTTCGCCGCCGCGCGCGACGGCGCCGCGCCGATCGCGGTCTGCGGCCTGGGCCAGTACGTCGCGACGCTGAACGGGAAGCCTCTCGGCCGCGGCGACGAATTCAACCTGCCCGGATGGACGCGCACCTCGAAGACGTGCTGCTACAACGTCTTCAACCCCGTGCTGAAGGCCGGCGCCGTCAACACGCTCGAAATAACGCTCGGCAACGGCATGTACAACGTCGAAAACCCTGGCAGGGGCTTCTACACCAAATTCACCGGAAGCGAAGGCCCGCTCAGGCTGCTCGTGGGCGGCGCCGTGAAATCCGGCACGGCGGAATGGAAGGTGTCGCCATCGGAGATCGTGCGGACGCACGTCTACGCCGGCGACGACATCGACGCCACCGCCGACACGTCCGCCGTTTTCGCGCCCGTCGCCGCGGAGGCGCCCGCCGGGACGCTGCGCGAAGCGCCTTTCGTCTGCCGCCTCCAGGAGGTCCGCACTCCTGTGCGCACGGTGAAGGAGTCGGCCGCGGCGACCATAGCGGACCTCGGGCAGAACGCGTCCTACGTGCCGCGGATCGTCGCGCGCGGCCCGCGCGGCAGCCGCATCGAGGTGGAGTTCTCCGAGATACCGCAACGCGACGGCGCGATGCCGCCGCTGAAAATGCCGGCATGGAACGCGAACGGCCGGCGCAGGGTGCGGTGCATGTTCACGCTCGCCGGGACCGGCAAGGACGAAACGTTCGAGCCGCCGTTCTTCTACTACGGCTTCCGCTACATGCGCATCGCGGCGTCGCCGGCCGCGAAGGGCGGCGCGCTGCCGGAGCTCGTTTCGGCCTCCGCGCGCGTGGTGGCGGCCGACATGCCGCGCGCCGGCTCTTTCGAATGCTCCCTGCCGCTTTTCAACCGCATCCACGACATCTGCCTGTGGGCGCAACGCTCGAACATGCAGTCCGTGTTCACCGACTGCCCCCACCGCGAAAAGCTCGGCTGGCAGGAGCAGAACAACCTGCACTCGGAGCAGATCCGCTGGGGATGGGCGGCTGACAGGCTCTACGCCAAGACGTGCATGGACCTTGCGGATTCGCAGCTCGAAAACGGCATGTGCCCCGACATCGCGCCCGAATACACCGTCTTCAAAGGCGGATTCCGCGATTCCATCGAATGGGGCGCGTCGATGATCCTGATCCCGTGGCAGCAGTACGAATGGACCGGCGACGATTCGCTCATCCGCCGCTACTACCCCAACATGGTTGCGTACCACCGCTACATCGCAAGGCGCTCGCAGGACCCGAAGCGGGGCGCGTACATCGCGCCCGCCGGCCTGGGCGACTGGTACTGGCAGACCGCCGGGACGAGCCGGCCGCTGCGCCGCACTTCGGCCAACCTCACGGCCACCGCGTTCTACTACATGGACGCCGTGGCGCTCGCGAAGTGCGCAGACCTCCTGGGCAAAAAGGACGACGCCGCCGCGTTCCGCGCCGAGGCGGAGGCGATCCGCAAGGCGTTCAACGCCAAATGGTGGAATCCCGCAAAGCATTGCTACGAAAACAACTCGCAGACCGCAAACGCCATGGCGATAGTCGCCGGCCTGGCCGACCCCGCCGAGACCGGCGCGATCGTCGACAATATCGTCGAGGACGTCCGCTGGCGCGGCAATTCAGTGTCGGCCGGCGAAATCGGCTATCCGTTCCTCCTGAAGGCGCTCGCGGAGAACGGACGCTCCGGCGTTATATACGACATGACGATCGACACGGAAAAGCCCGGCTACGGCAACATGATCGCAAAGGGCAACACCACGTGCCACGAAGCCTGGAACTCCGGCTACGGCTCGTCGTGCAACCACTTCATGATGGCCGACATCGTGGACTGGTTCTATTCGTCGCTCGCCGGCATAAAGCGCGTTTCGCCCGGATTCAGGACTTTCGCCGTGAAGCCGGACTTCCTTCCCGGCATCGACTGGGTCAAGGCCTCACACAAGACGCCGCTCGGCGAAATAGCCGTGGACTGGCGGCGCGGCGGCGACGGCGCGATTTCGCTTGCGGTCGCCGCGCCCGAAGGCGCCGAATGCACCGTGGTCCTGCCCGGGCGCGCGCCTGCCGTGCAGCGCGGAGGCGTGAAGGTCTACACGATCCCCGGGAACCGCCCGGCGGGCGCCGCGCCCGCGCGCGCCCCCCAGCCCACCGGCGGCGCGGCCGCCCCCGGCGATTCTTCGCGCCTGCCGCCCGGCGGCTTCTCCTTCATCTCCCCGGCGGGAAGCTGGGACGGCGCCAAGCTGAACCGCGACGAAACGGCCGCCGCGTTCGCGAAAACGGTCACGAACGCGCAGCATGTCGCCAGGGCCGAGATTTTCGCGACGTCGCTCGGCGTCTTCGAGCTTTACGCGAACGACGCCCTCGTGACCGTGTCCGGGGACGGCAACCGCGCCGACTTCCTGCGCCCCGGCGCGACGGACCCGGACAAGCGGCGCGCGTTCTTCTCGTACGACATAACGGAAATGTGGCACGGGACGAAAGGCGCGCGCAACACCCTTTCCGCCTTCGTCGCCCGCTCGTGGTTCTGCGACTCGCTCGGCGGCAGGAAGTCCTCGAAGCCCGCGCTGGCCGCCAAGCTGCGCCTGACCTACGCCGACGGCTCCGCGGAGACCATCGACACGGACGCATCGTGGACGGCGTCGTTCGACACGCCGTTCCTGCGCGCCGGAATCTATTACGGCGAAGCGTACGACGCGCGCCTCTGCCGGTGCGCCCGCGTCTGCGCAGGCGACAGGCCGGCGGAGCCGGACACCGGCTTCAAGGGCGAGACGACCCCGCAGGAAGGCCCCGGCGTGAACCTGCGCCGCGACCTGGCGCTCGACCCAGTCGAAGCCTACTCCTACAGGAGCGACGGCATCGACGGCGCCGGCAAGGACGCGCACGGCCGCGTGGCCCGTCGGAAGGTCTTCCCCCGCGGCGCGCCGATACGCATCGGCGCCGGCGACACGCTGGTGATCGACTTCGGGCAGAACGCCGCCGCGGTCCCCGAAATCTCCGCAACCGCCCCGGAGGGCGTGACGCTCGAGTTCC
The DNA here is from genome assembly GCA_902799715.1 of uncultured bacterium. Lineage (GTDB taxonomy): Bacteria > Verrucomicrobiota > Kiritimatiellia > RFP12 > UBA1067 > CADCBS01. The sequence continues at coordinate 15,542 of CADCBS010000035.1, forward strand.
GCGGCGCGGAAATGCTCAACGACGCCAACGGCGAAAAGTCGCGCGGGTGCGACGGCCCCGCCGGATCCGTCTACCGCGCCAACTACAGAAGCCTGAAGGACGACGGCGCGCTTGTGCGCTACACGTTCCGCGGAACCGGGGACGAACGCTACATGCCGACGTTCACTTTCATGGGATACCGCTACGCGCAGGTCACCGCCACCGGCCCGGTGGAGATAAAGTCGATCCGCTCGATTCCCGTCACGTCCGTCGCGAAATCCGCCGAGCACGGCTGGATCGAAACCGGCGACAAGGACGTGAACAAGCTAGTGTCGAACATCCGCTGGGGCCACTACTCGAACTACGTGTCGATCCCCACGGACTGCCCGCAGCGCGACGAGCGCATGGGCTGGACTGCCGACACGCAGGTGTTCGTGCCGGCGGCCTTCAGGTCGGCGGACTCATACGCGTTCCTGCGGAAATGGATGCACGACATGCGCGACGCGCAGGATTCCCTGGGCCGCTTTCCCGGCGTGGCCCCGCTCCAGCGCTGGGGCGCCTGCGGCTACGGGCGGCTTGGATGGTGCGACGCCGGCATAATGGTTCCCTACAATGCGTGGCGCATGACCGGCGACGCCGCGATACTGCGGGAGAACTGGGCCGCGATGCGCAAGCTGCTCGATTTCCAGCGCGCCACGCGCTACCGCACCGAAAAGAGCGCCGACGGCCGCTACCAGTGGGCGGACTGGCTGTCCTACGAGAAATACGAATCGTCGTCCGGAAAGCACAACGCGAACGCCGCGGCCCGCAGGGAATCGCGCGTGTACTGGAACTACCTGGCCGGATGCCACTGGTACCGCAACGCAAAGGCCATGGCGGAGATGGCCGCCCCCGCAGGACGCGGCGGCGAAGCCGCCGAATGCGAAAAGATCGCCGCCGAGGCGCGCGCATACCTGCGCAAGGAGTTCTTCGGCGCAGACGACAGCCTGCCGCCGTTCCTGCTCGACATGCAGACGCCCCACCTGTTCGCGCTGGCGCTCGACCTGTACGACACGCCCGCAGGGCGCAAGCGCTCGATCGACACGCTCGTGGCGAACATCGAAAAACGCGGAAACCGCCTTTCCACCGGCTTCCTCGGCACGGCGATCCTGATGGACACGCTCACGTACAAGGCCGGCAGGCCGGATCTCGCCTATTCGCTCCTGCTCCAGCACGGGAATCCGGGCTGGCTGTATTCCGTCGACAACGGCGCCACCACCACCTGGGAGCGCTGGAACAGCTACACGAAGGAGAAAGGGTTCGGTCCCGTGGGGATGAACAGCTTCAACCACTACGCATACGGCTCGGTGCTCGACTGGATATACGGAACCGCGGCGGGCATCCGGCCCGGCAGGGACGGCGGATTCGAGAAGGAATTCACGCTGGCGCCCATACCCGACCGGCGGATAGGGCATCTGCGCGCCGTCCGCAAGACGGCTTCGGGCGCGATATCGAGCGCCTGGCGCTACGAGGGCGGGAAATGCGTGTTCGACTTCACCGTGCCGCGCGGCACGTCGGCGGTCGTGACGTTCGACGGCAAAACCGCCCGCTACGCCCCCGGCACGTACCGGCTCGAAGCGCCGGCGGCGCAGATGAATCAATGGCCGCAGGGAACGTGTAGAAAACCGGTAGGGCGGCTTGTCCCAAGCCGCCGCTACGCCCGGCCGGAAATAAGATTGCGGCGCGGATGAATCAATGGCCGTGTAGAACGTGTGGAAAACCGGTAGGGCGGCTTGTCCCAAGCCGCCGCTGCACTTCTGCACGGCCATTACTTCACTGCACGGCCAAGCGGATGCGGTAGAAGCCGCACTCGCCGGATGCGAGCGACCGGCTGAAGGATACCGTCCCGCCGTCGCTGAGCGGCTGCGACGCGACGTTCTCGGTCCACGCTTCGCCGTCCGCGGACGTGTCGAGAAATGCAGTCACGGCGGCGCCGGAACCAGCCTGCACGTCAATGTTCGCGCCCACGGCGAAAGTTCCGTCGCCGGGTTGCGTATCGGCGGCCCGGCACAGGACCACGGACCTGGAGTCCGACGGTTCGAGGCCTAAAAGCCAGCTCTGCCAGCGCGGCAGGCCGTTCGCCCCGGCGGCGGAGAGCCAATCCACGGCGTTTTCCGTCACGAATGCCGCGCCCATCTTTTCCACGACCCATGCGCCTGGAACCGTGACGTCCTTCTCCGCTATGCGGATGATGAACCCGGGCTTCGGCACGACCTTCAGGCCCGTGTCGTCGCTGCGGAGTTCGCACCCCTGGGCCGAATCGTCGCCGTCGGCAAACGAGAATACCGTCGCTGACGGCTTTTCCGCGCCGTCGCCCCACTTCAGGATGTACGGGTTTTCCGACAGGGCGAGCGCCTTGGTCCTTTCGGCGCCGCCGAGCGTCACCTTCACGCTTGCCGCGTCCGAGGCGAATTTGAAGGTTTTCGATGTGCTGCGCGACTTCACCGGCCAGCCGAGCGAAGCCGTCCACGCCGAGAAATCGAGCGTGGAACCGTTCTGCATCGTCGGGCCGTAGAAATAGCCTCCCGCCGTCTCGGGACGGAACGCTCCGTAGACTTTGAGCGCCGCCGTTCCCTGGTCCCAGTCGCCATTGTACTTTATGACGATGTTGCTTACGGAAAGGTCTTTCTCGAGACACAAGGCGCAATTCAGGTTGACGTTCGCGTTTCGCGCGTTGCTTGCATTCCTGAAAGTGTGCAGATAGCCGCCGCTTGTGATGTCGAGAGTCCCGTTCGATATCGTGGTGTTGTTGAGGTAGAAGCGCTTCCCCGCCGTTATGCCCATCTGGAGCGTCTTGCCGCCGAGATCGAGCGTCGTCGCGCCGTCCGAATCCCTGTAGAAGCTCATGTTGTGCGGCACGGTGACGTATGACCGCTCCGCTTCCGCGAGCCGGAAATAGAACAACGAGGCGCTGGAGGTTCCAATGTCCGCTCCCGTGTTGGTCAACGTGCCGCCCTTCAGGACGAACATATACGACCGCAAGCCCGTCTGCCCGTTCTGGTCCACCGTCGCGCCGGGCAGAATGTCGACTTCGGCGTATGCGCCTGCGCCCTCGACGAATCCGCCAAGCTCGTTGAAGTATCCGTCGTACTGGTTGTGGGCGGTGGAAAGCCTGACCGTGCCCGCCGCGATTTCGTTGCCGCCCGCGTAGGGCTGGTACAACTTTGTCGGAACGAACGTGCCCGCACCGCGCTTCACGAACCTCAGGCTGCCGGAAAGCGTCACGGACTTGTTCTCGACCGTCTGCCCCGCAGGAACGTCTACGTCTATCCGTCCGCCCGCCGCCGTCGAATCCGTGATCGTGAACGCCCCGGCCTCCGCGACGCCGAGCAGCGCGTACGGGAAAGCCAGCGTATTGCCTTTGAGGTCTATCGTGGCGCCAGGCAGGACCGAATAGACGAGATTCGTCATGACGTATTCCGCAGAGCCCTCGGGCAGCTCGAGCGAAGTCAAGACGTAGCCGGCCGGCGTCTCGGGACGCGCGCGGATCGCTTCGTATTCGGCAAACGAGGAAAAGCGCACATGGATGTCGGAGGTAACGCCGTCCGCCCACTCGTAGGGGAACGCCGTATCGTCCGCCTGGTAGTAGTCCCACTTGTCGTCCCCCGCCTTTTCGAGGTTCCACACCGCGTATGCCGGCATGAGGGTCGATTTGACGTAAAGCCCGTCGTCGCGCTTGACGGCCTCCAGGTCGGCCTCCGTCGTGGCAAGCGTGAATGTCGCATTCGGGGCCGACGACCACGAAACGAGCCGGTCGCCGTGCGCGATCTTCCGCGCGCCGGTATCGACCGTCACGGTCGATCCGGCGTAGAACGTCGTGGCCGAGGCGTCGAACGTCCTGTTCGTGAAATAGCCGAGGTCGAGCGTCGTCGCCGTGTGGCCGCTCGCGCCCAGCGTGACTCTCATTGTCGGATAGGAGCCGGTGTAGTTCAGGTTCGGCGCGTATTTTTCGTACGCGACAATCGTCTGCTTGTCTTCCTGGTTGGCGGCACGGCCTGCATAACTGCCGCTCGGCTCGAACACGAGGGATTTCACCGGCGAAAACTTGTTGCCATTCTGGCTGAGTGTACCGCGTACGATGAAATCGCAGTCGGGCGCACTGCTGTCGCTCATCGAAAATTGAAACCTGCAATCTTCGGCGACAACAATAGTCCCGTTGCCTGAATACGTCCCCTTCCAACACATGAAGTTGGCACTTGTGAAATTCCTGAATGTCAAAGTGTGCCCGTTCATAGTGATGGTAAGTCCATAATAGGTACTGCTATTCTTTCCCATGTAATAGCACATTCCCCACGCATAAGGGCCGCCGATGGAAGCATCTGCCGAAAGATCCAACGCGCGAAGATACCCGACCCAGGCCGGCAAGTTCCATCCCGTCTCGGTCGATTCGTTATTCACCAGCGCACCATTGCCGTCCGGCCCGTTGCCGGCAATGTCATACCTGTAGTTATGGGAACTGGTGTATGTGCTGCCGGATTTTCCCCAGCCTTGGATATCCGCCGCTCCGCCGTCTTCAACCTTGATCAAGGACTGGTTCGCACCCCATGGCGTCTCATACGAGCGGGTCTTGGTCAGCAGACCGCCTTTCACGACGATCGATGTCACGTCTGCCGCGCCGAAGCCCGCGTTCGTTTTCGACATCTTGAGAGTCCCCGCGCCGGTCTTCCACACCTGGAGATTCGTGCCGCCCGTCAGCGTCACGGCGGTGTTGTTGACGGTGACACCCGAATCGACGTCTATCTCAAGGACGCCTCCGGCGGCGGAAGAGGTGATCGTGCCGGCGGCCGTGCCGAGTCCCTTAACTGTCAGCTTGTGCCCGGCGAGATCGACCGTCACGCCGGAATTGACCGTCAGCACCCCGTCGACCGTTTCATCGCCGGCCAGAGTCCAGTTTTCCGCCACGGTCGTGTCGGCCGCTGCCGCGGAAAGCGACAGCGCGAGCGCGCCCGCGCCGATCAAACGCATCATATTCATAAGGTTCCCCTTTCCCTTCTGTTTCGATGTATCATGCCCCGCAACGGCATTGCTTTTGCAAGCAA
>CADCBS010000036.1 GCA_902799715.1 uncultured bacterium
GACCGTGTGGCTGACGCAGCTGAAGATTGCCGAGTTGTTTGGGGTTCAGAAGGCTGCAATCAGCAAGCACGTCAAAAACATATTTGCTTCTGGTGAACTCGTTAGGGACGCAACAGTTTCCAAATTGGAAACAGTTCAAACGGAAGGTGGTCGCACGGTTGTTCGCACACAGGAGTTTTTCAATCTAGATGTCATTATTGCAGTTGGCTATAGGGTGAATTCCCGACGTGCGACACAGTTCCGCATCTGGGCGACAAAGGTGCTCAAAGAATACCTCCTTCGCGGATATTCGGTCAATGCCCGACTGAACCAACTGGAAGATGCGTTGCATCGTAATCTTGCCAAGCACGATGACCGCATCGCCACCCTTGAACAGAAGGTCGATTTCTTCGTGCAGACCAAGGAGCCGCCGTTGCAGAGCATCTTCTACCAGAACAAGTTCTGGGACGGCGAAGAAGGAGCTGGTCGTGATCGACGCCTATCCCGGCGTGGCGACCGTGGACATGCTCGCGAAACGCGGGCGCGGCGTGAAAATAATAACGAATAAACACATTGGATTTAGAGAGGTAGCATGAAAGCGAAAGTTAAAGAGAGTGTGGAAAGCCCTATGCCAGAGAATATGACTGTGGATGTGGGCAGAAGAATTGTTCTTGTCGGCACATACAAGGGCGACCAACTGACGAAGTGGCGTGGTTGGTACAATTATCCTATATCCGCGAGGGACAAGATTTCTGAAGCTGACGCGGCGAAGGTTAACGAGCTGTGGCTTTTCAAAGGCACTAAGGCGCAGAAGAATTACAAAGCGGAGTTTGTTGGAATCAAGACCAGAAATGAGCTGGTTGAGCAATACGGCTATCCAGTAAAGGGGAAAGCGCACGGAGACAAGTACCTTCTCTTCAGGACAGCGTTCATGTACCAATTCGCGGTAATGCCGCCTGAGAAAACGGAGCATGTCATAATCCGCACGGCGGACTTCGCGACCGCGCCCAAGGTGCGTAAGCAACTTAAGGAGTACCTTGAGTCGCCAGATCGCAATGATCCTGACCTTGCGAAGCTATTGCCATCGGTCATAACCCGCCTTCGCCCTATCCAGCTACGCGTCTGCGAAGCGGCAGTGCAGTTGCAGTTCTGGGATGTGATCCATACTGAAGGTTTTCCAGTAGATGTTAAAGAAAGTTCTGATGTGTGTGTGCTACAAACTCTGCCAAGTTTTACGTACTCTAATAGTGATGCACTTGGATTTATGAACGATATTCCATCCGAAAGTGTGCAACTTATTTTAACTTCGCCGCCCTATAACATCGGGAAGGAATATGAAGCTAGAACAAGCATAGAGAGTTATTTGAATGGAATGCGGCCTATAGTCAAACAGATATGTCGTATTGTATCTGCCAGAGGTAGCATCTGTTGGCAGGTCGGAAATTATGTAGATAACGGTGAAGTGTATCCTCTTGACATATACTTTTATGAAATGTTCAAGGAACTTGGAATGCATTTGCGAAATCGCGTGATCTGGCATTTTGGACATGGTCTGCATTGCAAGAACAGATTTAGTGGAAGGTATGAAACTATTTTGTGGTTCTCTAAAACGAAAGATTATGTGTTTAATCTTGATGATGTTCGAGTGCCTTCAAAGTATCCTGGTAAACGCTACTACAAAGGAGATAAGAAAGGACAGTTGTCGGGGAACCCTCTTGGTAAAAACCCTGAAGATGTATGGACGCTTCACAAGATTGTTGACGATTGGGATTCTTTGATTTGGGACATTCCCAATGTTAAATCAAACCATCCAGAAAAAGTTGATCATCCTTGTCAATTCCCTGTTGAGCTTGTCGAACGCTGTGTCTTGGCGCTTTCAAATGTAGGCGATGTGGTCTATGATCCGTTTGCAGGAGTTGGAAGTACAATAATTGGAGCTTTAAAAAATGGACGGATAGGCTGGGGCACTGAGTTAGAGAGAAAGTATGTCGAGATTGGCCAGGGAAGAATTGCAGCACTTGCGCGCGGAGAGTTAAAGCTACGTCCAATCTCACAAGAAATATTTGCTGCTGAGAACGCAGGAAAATTGTCTAAGATTCCCGAGGAATGGAAAAAGAAAGGATGCTAAAATGAAAATTGCTAATCAGTATAATCATTTAAACGGACTTGAATTTCTGATTGTCAACAAACCAAAGTTGTGGCAAGAAATCCAAGAAGCCATAAAGTCAATTGATGCAAATAAATTTTTGAAGAAAAGCAAAGATAAGACAAAAACTGGCAAGACAATATATAGTCAGAAATTACTCAACAAGGAGTTTGAGCGTATATTGAATCCGCTTGGATGGGAGCCTCAGAAAACACCATATTATGTAACGAGTAATCTTAGCGTTGCCAGAGAAATATCTCAGATGAGAGACAAGAACGAACAAGCCGCCTACATAAAAAGCAAAGGATTAGAGCCGCTCTCAACAAATAATCAAGTTGATTTTGTCAAAGACCGCGTGGCTGTTGAAGTTCAGTTTGGAAAATACTTTAGTGTTGCATACGATCTTCATGTGAAGCATACATTCTTTTTTCTCAGAGACGATATTGATGTAGGCATTGAGATCATCCCTACGCGTGAAATGATGCGCCGCATGGATACGGGTGTCGCTTGGTTTGAGAATGAAGTGGCAAATGTGATTCGTGAGGGCAGATCTAATCCTACGGTTCCCATTGTGATTATTGGAATAGAGCCAGAGGTGTTGATCGAACTTCCAAAGAAATCACGAAGGCGCAAAACGAAATAATCTGATTACATTAACATTATATCGACAGAAGATGTATAATGGCCGTAACTATGTTTCCTCTGCCGCTGGCGCAGCAGCGCTATTTCGCAGTGTGATTGGAATTGTGGGAGAACATGAGGGCGTGTTCGTACTTTCGCTTGGCGCGGACGGCGAAGTTCTGGAGCAGCCGGTTCTTGTGTCCATTGGTACGCAAAAGGGAACAGCCGAGGTGCAGTTGGGCGAAGTGTTTTCCGAAGCATACAAAGTGGGTGCAAAGGCTATAATCGTAGCTCACAACCATCCGTCGGGCGACCCGAAGCCAAGCAAGGCGGACATTGCGTTCACTGCCGCACTGATGGACATGTGCGACCGCCTCGGCAATATCCAGTTCCTCGATCACCTTATCATCGGTTCGCCCGATTCTGCCAATGGGCTTGGGTTCGTCTCACTTGCGGAAATGGAGTGAGGTTTGCTGAAGAAGTCTAAAGATAATCGATATTAAGAAAGCATGAAGTGATGGAAAGAGAAGTTTCTATATTGGTTTCACAAATTGGAAACGTCCGGTTTCGAAAATAGACGCACAGCTCTACGCAAAATACGGCATCACCAAGTCCGAGCAGAATCTCATCGAATCCCTCATCAAGCCGATGGAGTGAAGGAAGACGAGTGAAATGAAATCGAGAAGACAATGCGGATAATTGCCGATTGACAAGAAGGAGTTGAAAATGCAGAACAACAAACTTATAAGATTCATGAAAGACCTCAGCGCGCAACACTACGCGCTTTGCAATCTCACCGCCGCCGAGGTGAAGTACATCGAGAAAACCATCATCGACATGGACGCCTTGCGCTCGCGGAGGAAAACACAGGTGGATTGAGGTTGTATTTGTCTTATCAAAAATCAAGACGTGGGATTGTGTGTGGGCGGAGAAAAATGAAAACACATGCAAATGAATATCTTGCTGAACTGGCATGTGCAGATGACACGCCGGTTTGGCTTTCTTACATAATTTATGGTGTGTTAAAAAAGGGTGATTTCTCAGAGGACTTGCTGGGAAAGTTACTTGATTGGCTAGGGGATAGCCATGTTCGCGAGTTTGACTGCACTTTGATTTCGTCATTGGCAAACACACATTTGAGTGGGCGGACATTGCGACTGAAGAAACTAACGCACCACTCTGGTGTGAATGCGTTGGCGAGTGAAGTGGAATTAAAGTTCTGTAAGGATATTACTGTTTTGTACGGTGGCAATGGTTCTGGTAAAAGCGGTTATTTTCGGATATTAAATGAGATTGGTGGAGGTGGATTACGATATCAAATTTTACCAAATGTTTATGATGAGGACAAACCGATTTCAGTAACGATTGATTATGAAGAAAATGGTGAGAATAAAAATCTTAACTGGACAGGGTCGCGTAGTAATGGGCGAACAGAGTTGGCACTAAGGGTGTTTAATGGCGTTTACGCAACCAATTTAATTGCCAGACGGGCAATTGATGCGGCTGCGGTTGAGCCTCTGGGATTACATCAGTTTGGCGTGATCAACAAAAAAGTTGATGCATTTAAAAACATTGTAGCGGAGCGAATTGCTGAATTGGACAAATTGCTGCCATCAATTGACGCGAGAAATCTTTCAGACCGCATTCGTGTTTTGATTGAGGAGAAGAAATTGACCAGACAAGAATATGAACGGCAAGTCGCATCGATTGAGTTTACGGCAGAAGATGGTATGCGGCTGACTGAAATTTCAGCAAAGATAGGAGATTTACAACGGCAAGATACGCAACCGACAATCAAATATAAGCAACTAGTACGAAGCGCCTTGTCATCTGTTCAGCAGGAGTTAAAGCGAAAGACGCAGCAATTAGATGCTTTTATTACGACATGGAATAAGTCTATATCCCAATATGCTAATACTTATCATGCTGCGGAGGAGGCACGGAAACAATATGCCGTTTTAAGCGGAATTCCAGGAAGTGATTCGGATTTGTGGAAGCAATTTATCCAAAAAGGCGTGGACTACACAAATCAACATGCGCAAGAATATGCTAAACATTGTCCATATTGCCATCAGTCCCTTGCCGACGCCCCACAAGCACTTGCTCTTATAAGAGGATATGTTTCGTTCTTGGGAGATAAGATGCAGCAACAGTGCGCGCTTGAATGGAAAAATTTACAAACCCTGCAAACTCAGATTAGAGTATTCAATGTAGACTGTGCCGCGCTCCAGAATCTTGGGCAGACGCTTGCAGACCGAGCGAATGGAGAACAGGCAGACATGCTTTTGCAACTTAAGGATTATAGTGCTTTGTTACAGCGAAGCAAGCAAGAACTTGATGATGATGCTCATCAGCTTAAGGTGTCGGGAGCGCGTGTTGCACACGATGTATTTGGGACATTAGATACGTTGCTACTTGCAGCGGCGAGACGATTTGGAGAAGAGATTCAGGGTTTACAAAGTGGGGCGACTGAGCGAGATCGTGAGATCGCGAAACTGAAGGCGGAGCAGTCATCGTTGTTACAACGGCAGGAAATAGTAAGACTAAAGCCTCAGATGGAGAAATTGAGTGCGCAGATTGATGAATTAGCACGATGGAATTCTTTTTGCGCTTCTATTTCTTCTCGGAAGATATCAGATCTTTCACGAGTGGCGCACAATGCGTTGTTGACAGATAAACTTCAGAAAGAATTCTCGAAATGGTTTGTGCAGTTCGGGTTTAAAAATCTTAAGATTTCGCTTGATGTGGTGAGCGCATCCAAAGGGGTCCCCCTGACCGAACTTCGGATATCAGGGGTTAATAAGTCAATTCCTATGATATTGAGCGAGGGAGAGCAAAAGGCTGTGGCGTTGGCTATGTTTCTTGCCGAGGCTGAGATGCAACTAGACAACGTGCCATTGGTGTTTGATGATCCAGTTAACAGTTTGGATCATCGGGTTATTTCTGCTTTCGCTTGCATGTTAATGACGTTGAGTCGTCAAATAATAGTGTTTACGCACAATAGAATGTTTTTGGATTCGTTTCGGGCTTCGAATCGCAAGTTGGCGCATCTTTGTAAAAACTTTGAGAATGGATGTTCGTCAACGGGGAAACACATTTATCTTTGGGAGGTTGTTGCGGCTAACGGAAGGACGGGATGGATTTCGCAAGGCGAGGGCGATAATGCTGGTGACATTCTGGATCGGGTACAGAGGAAACTTAAAGCTGTTTTGCCGGACGATGAGAGGTCTTCTGTCGCAGAGTTGTTGCGCAGGGCGGTCGAGAAATTAATTGATGAAGTTCTGCTAAAGAATATTCAACCTTGTAAATGGAATGTTTCGGGGAGTCATATTGACTGGGAGAGGTTGAAGGAGTTGAATCCTAATGTGGACTATCAAAAGCAGTGGGCGGTTTTAAATAAGGCGTTTGGTGGTCTGTCGAATAGAAAATTACATGAGGGGGAGATGAGCCGGGAGAATCCAATTACGCAAGATGAGCTAGAGGATATATATAAGGACTTAGCGAACTTGTGTACTGCGCCTTAAAGGTGAGAACTAAGAGACGGGTTCTGGTGTAATAATAGCAAGAGAAGGGGAGCTGAATTAATGACTGAACTTATCGCATCTTTGGTTGGCGCAATTGTTGGCAGTGTAATTACGCTCGTATACACGAATTGGCATGAGAAATCTGCGCAGGAAAAAGAGCGACGAATTTTGCAGAAGACCTTGCAGGAGGAGTGTCAATTACAGATGTCGCTCTTGGAGAAGTTGGGCGGGCAGTACGCCCAACCGCAAAATGTAAATCCGGCGAGGGTTTCGATTGATATATTTGTGCATGCGTTAAATCGCCATGTCGGTATATTTGGGGATGTGAAACTTATTCGGAAGTTGTCTCAAGTTGTCGTGCTTGCAAAAGCATTGAACGCTGCGCTTGATCGGTATGAACCTGCGCTTTTAAAGGCAGCGTCCGATTCTCGCTGGCTCCCGAATGTGGAGAGTTCGCGCCAAGGTATATGCGCTAATATTCTGTTGTGTAAAAAAGTGCTCGTCGAATTGAGTACAATTGTTCAGGCAGGGGAGGGAAAGTGTGATAGAGGGACAGACCCCGTTGGTGGACTAGAATGGAGGCGCAGAGACTATGGCGATGCCGCAGAGAGACGATACGATAGAGGCGATCAAGCGACTTGACGCCTTGCTTGAGTATGCTTTCATGCATGGAGGCGAGGAAGAGGCCGCACGTCTCCGCGAGGAGCTGCGCAAGTTGACGGATGAGGTTTGACAGTGGTATGGCGAAAATGTGGTGTAATCTTGGCGAATGACGGAAATTAACGCTGGAGAAATCAAGAACGACGCGGATAATGGCAAAAAGCCGGGAGGTGGCAGAAATGACACTTGAAGAATTGAGAAAACTTGTCGCGGATGGCGAGGGCGACCATGTGGAGTTCAAGGAATCGACCGGACAGCGGATCGAGGCCTGCCGGACGCTTTGCGCATTTCTGAATGGAGATGGCGGCACTGTCGTATTCGGCGTTACGAAGAAAGGCCGGTTGACGGGGCAACTGGTGAGTGACGAGACGAAACGGAATCTCGCCAGCGCGTTTTGCGATATCGAACCCGGACTTGAGATACCTGTGGAATATGTGCCTGTGGATGACACGCATCAAGCGATCGTCTGCCGTGTCGGCGGCGGACCGCGAAAACCTTATGTGTATGACGGGCGGCCCTATCGCCGGCTTAAATCCGCAACGATGAAGATGCCGCAGGATCAGTATGTCGCCATGATAGCGGCGCGCGGTGGGTATCAGAGCAAGTGGGAACTTGAATGGAATGAAAACGTCACGCTCGAAGACATAGATTTCGATGAAGTGAAACGTACGGCGCACATAGCGGTTTCAGAGGGTCGGCTTTCGCAAGATGTGGACATAAACGACCCCAGAGACCTGTTGCGGCGATTCGGACTGCTCAAGGGCGAGCAGCCGCTCAATGGTGCAATGGCTGTTTTCGGCAAGAACCTGACATTTTATCCGCATTGCATTTTGAAGATGGCGTGGTTCAAGGGTAAGGACAAGACGACTTTTCTCGACAACCGCCTCGTATCCGGAAATATCATCGAACTGCAGTCCGAGGCGATGGCGTTCTGCTTCAAGCACTTGAACTTGTCCGGCGTCGTAAAGGGACTTTACCGCGAAGAGGAGTTGGAGGTGCCGGTGGAGGCTCTGCGCGAAGCAATCATCAATGCGCTTGCCCACAGATTGTATTCCAGCAACGGCGGGGTGTCGCTTGCCATTTTCGAAGACCGGGTGGAGATATCCAACCCCGGCAATTTCAGTTTGGATGCAGCCTCGCAAAGGGTGGAGCCGGGAATGGCGTCGAATCCCAGGAATCCGCTTATCGCGAGAGTGCTGTATCTGCGCAAGGCAATCGAGATGAGGGGGCGGGGCATAGGTCTTATCATAAACGCCTGCGAAAAGGCGCATCTTGCCCCGCCCAGGATTTACGAAGATCGTGGCTTCGTCTATACTGTGTTTACCCGCCCGACCAAACAGGAATGGAACGCCAAGGTGCAAGGCGGCAATAAAGCTGCAACAGAAAACGAAAGAACTGGACTAAAGACTAGCCTAAAGACTAGCCTAAAGACTGGACTAAAGGATAATCCAGAAACAGTTGCCGAAACCTTGCGGCAGATGATAAAGGACAACCCGGCGATAACGATTCCGATGATGTCGGAAGCTACAAGGTTGTCGCGCAATGGCGTCCTATATCATTTGCAGGCGCTGAAGGAAAAATTCGGGTTGACACGCGTCGGCGGACGCAAGAACGGGCATTGGGAGTTTCTAAAGTAATGGCGCTCATCCGCATAGAACACGATGATTTTGTCCTGACCTATACAAAAAGATTTAGAATCTGATCTTGCTGCATTGGGTAGGAAAGAACCCCGTGAACGGGTTGTGGAACTGATGGTCCGTTTATGTTCATGTCGCGCCATGACCAAAGATGACCTAATGAAGTACTTGAATCGGAGTGAGGCTACGATTCGGCACATTGCAACACCGTTGTTGGGGAAGCGTCTGTCGTACCTTTATCCTGAAGTAATCCACCATCCAAATCAGGCTTATGTTCCCTTGGAATCAGAAGAGGAATAGTATAACGGTAAGTGTGGTATTATAGTGGCGGAGGACGGAAATGAACGCTGAAGAACTTGAAAAGATTGTTGCAAGGCATGAGATGCGCTGCCTTGAGTTGAAGGAATCCTTCGACGCCGAGTGCATCGAGACGGCTTGCGCGTTCTTCTTAAGAAGACAAGGTGTGAGCGACGTCTGAAGAAGAAAGCAATATCAATCTGCCAGGGGCGAGGAATGTCGCCAATGCACAATTCCAATTTTCAATATGTCCGGCGCAGACGTTCTGCGTTCCCTGCACTTCTATACGGCCAATAAAATCCATCCGCACTGTAATCTCGTTTCGTGCGGGAAGAGTAGGGCGGCTTGTCCCAAGCCGCCGCGATGCGTTGGGCGGCGGCGCGTTGGGACAACGCGCCCTACCAATGTTGTCGTGATGTGTTGGGGCTTTTCCGCCGATGCGTGGTAGGGCGGCTATAAGCGATGTCGAGAGACATCGCGCAGAAATGACGCTTAGGCGACCGATAGCGGCGCGACGTGGACATGGGGAATGTTGCCAATGTGGAAATGCTGCCAGTATCCAATTCCAATTTCCAATATGCCCGGCACAGACGTTCTACATGTTCTACATGGACGATAAATTCATCCGCACCGTAATCCCGTTTTCCACGGGGCGGCAGGCGGGCCTGGTTCCTCCATGGGGGGCGTGCGGCGGAAAAACGCAGGTGCGCGCGATGGGCGCTTTTGCTATACTGCGAGGAACCCGCGATGTTGCGGGTGGATTTAAAGACAGGAACGCTTGAATGACAAGAAAGATAACAGAGTGTGCAAGCTGGGTCGGCTACGTGGACTGGCCGGTCCGCAATTTCCACGGATACACCACGAGCCGCGGCTCCACGTACAACGCCTACGTGGTCAAGGCCGGAAAGACGGTGCTGGTCGACGCCGTGAAGGCGCCGTACGCGGACAAGCTGATCGAGAACGTCAGGTCCGTCGCCCCGGACGGCCTGGACTACGTGGTGTGCAACCACGCCGAGCCGGACCACTCCGGCGCGCTGCCGGCCGTGATGGCCGCGTATCCAGGCGCGACGCTCGTGACCAACGCCAAGTGCCTGGACGCCCTTTCGCACCACTACGACACCGCCGGGTGGAAGACGAAGATCGTGAACGAGGGCGACACGCTGGACATCGGCGGCAAGACGCTGAAGTTCTTCATGACGCCCATGGCGCACTGGCCGGAGTCGATGGTGACGTACCTGCCGGAAGAGGAGCTGCTGTTCTCGATGGACATCTTCGGGCAGCACTACGCGTCGAGCGCGCGTTTCGACACCGAAGCCGACCTCGCCGAAGTGTTCCAGGAGGCGAAGACGTACTACGCGAACATCGTCCTGCTGTACGCGCGGCCGGCGGCGGCGGCGCTGAAGAAGCTCTCCGGGCTGGCGGTGCGCACCGTGTGCCCGTCGCACGGCGTGATATGGACCAGCCACCTGCCGGAGATAATCGAGCGCTACAAGGCGTGGGCGGTGTCGCGTCCCGAAAAGAAGGTGGTCGTGGCGTACGGCACGATGTGGGGCTCCACGCGCAAGATGGCGGAGAAGATCGCCGAAGGCGCGATGTCGCGCGGGA
Organism: uncultured bacterium; assembly: GCA_902799715.1. GTDB lineage: Bacteria > Verrucomicrobiota > Kiritimatiellia > RFP12 > UBA1067 > CADCBS01. Next base: position 10,470 of record CADCBS010000036.1, read on the forward strand.
CGGTGGAGGTGAAGCTGATCGACCTGGGCGCGACGGACGACACGGACGTGGTGCGCGAGCTGATGGACTGCGGCGCGTTCGCGGTAGGCTCGCCGACGCTCAACATGGGCATCCTGCCGCGCGTGGCGCGCACGCTGACTTACGTGCGCGGGCTGCGCCCGGCGGACAAGACGGCGTTCGCGTTCGGCTCGTACGGATGGGGCTCGAAGGGCGCGGAGGAGGCCGAAGGCTACCTGACGCAGTTCGGCTGCAAGATCGCGCGCCCGCCGCTGACCGTGCGCTTCGCGCCGGACGCGGAGACGCTCGCGGCCTGCTTCGAGGCAGGAGCCGCGCTCGCCGACGCCGCCGCGGCGGCGGCCGACGGAGCCGCGAAATGAGCGGTTCCGCGAAACCGGGACCGGACGGGGGCGCCGCCCCCGCCGGCGCCGGATTCGAGGACGCCATGACCCGCTTAGAGGCGATCGTGGCGGAGATGGAATCCGGCGACCTCCCCCTCGACGCGCTCGTGAAGCGCTTCGAGGAGGGCCGCGCGCTCGCGGACAAGTGCGCGAAAGAGCTCGATGCGGTGAAGAAGCGCATCGACAAGGTGCTTGCGGACGGTTCCGCGGCGCCGTTGGAAGTTTGACACCGCGGCGGACCGCCGCACAACCAGAGGAAACCGCAATGTCGTTTTTCGTGCTTGCGGCAGACAGCGTGAACTGGGGATACCCTTCCGAATGGGAGGATTTCCTGGCGTACATACTTTTCGTGGGCGCGGGCCTTTGCATAGGCTACGCGCTGCGCGGGCTCGTGGGCAGGTGGCAGGCCGAGACCATCGAGCGCAAGATGCGCCTGCGCGAGGAGGCCGCCGACCAGGAGGTGAAGACCCGCCTGAAGGAGGCCGACGTGCAGGCGAGGTCGATCGTGCTGAAGGCGCGAGAAGATTTCGAGAAGACCGCGCGCGAGCGCAACGCCGAGATGCAGGCCGCCGAAGACCGCCTGAACGCGCGCGCCGAGAACCTCGACACGCGCTCGGCCGAGATAGACGCGCGCGAGCGGGCCGCCGCCGCCGCCGCCGCCGCCGCCGCCAAGGCCGCAGACGACGCCGGGGCCGCGCGCAGGGACGCCGACGCCCGGTTGGAGGGGCTGGCCGGCATGACGCGGGACGAAGCCGCGCAGCGCGTGCTGGCCCGCGCAGAGGAGGAGACGCGCGAAGAGGCCGCCGCCGTGGTGCGCCAGATACAGGAAGACGCCCGCAACGGCGCGGAGGCCGCCGCGCGCAACATAATAGTGGACGCAATCGGACACTGCGCCATCGCGCAGCCGTCGCCGTCCGTGACGACCGTGGTGCAGATACCGGACGACGACATGAAAGGCCGCATCATCGGGCGTGACGGGCGCAACATCAGGACGTTCGAGGGCGCGACCGGCGTGACGGTGATACTGGACGACTCCCCGGGCATCGTGGTGCTGTCGTGCTTCGACGCCGTGCGGCGCGAAACCGCGCGCCGCGCGCTGGAGGCGCTGATCGCGGACGGCAGGATCCATCCGGCGCGCATCGAAGACGCGGTGCAGGACGCCGCGGCGGCCGTGGAGAGCGCGCATCTGGACGAAGGCGCCGCCGCCGCCGCCGAAGCCCGCGTGACCGGGCTTCCCGATTCCATCCTCCGCGCGCTTGGGATGCTGCGCTTCAAATATTCCTGGGGGCAGAACGCGCTGCGGCACTCCGTGGAGGTGGCGGTGCTCGCGGGCAAGTTCGCCTCGGAGCTGGGGATAGACGCCGCGAAGGCGCGCCGCGCCGGGCTTCTGCACGATATCGGCAAGGGCCTGCCGGACCTGAACTCCGCGCCGCACGCCGCGGCCGGCGCGGCGTTCCTGAAAGCCGAAGGCGAGGCCGAGGACATAACGCTCGCAGTGGCCGCGCACCACCCCGAGGCGCACCTGAACGGCGGCGTGCTGGGCACGCTGTGCGCCGCCGCCGACGCCATATCCGCCGCGCGCCCGGGCGCGCGCAACGAGTCGGAGGTGTATGCCGAGCGTCTGGAGCGCATAGAGGCGATCGCGATGGCCGAGCCGGGCGTCGAGAAGGCGTTCGCCGTGCAGGCCGGGCGCGACGTGCGCGTGATAGTGAATCCGGAGAAGATAAGCGACGCCGACGCGCAGCTGCTCGCGCAGAAGGTGTGCAGGGGCATTTCCGCGTCGCTGCGCTTCCCCGGGCGCATAAGGGTGACCGTGGTGCGCGAGACGCGCCACGTGGAATACGCTGGATAGCCGCGCGCCGGCGGACAGGAGGGACGCGTCGATGAAAATACTGCTCATAGGCGATGTTGTGGGTTCGCCGGGACGGCGCATCCTGAAGGAGCGCCTGGCGGCCGTCAAGGCCCGCACGGGCGCGGCGGCGGCCGTGGTGAACGCCGAGAACGCTGCGGCGGGCTCGGGCCTGACGGCGGCGCTCGCGCGCGAGATTTTCGAGGCCGGCGCCGACGCCATAACGCTGGGCGACCACACGTACGGGCAGAAGCAGTTCGCCGCCGAACTGCCGTCGCTCGAAAACGTGGTGCGCCCCGCGAACTACCCGAAAGCCGCGCCCGGCCGCGGATGGTGCGTCGTCACGGCGCCGCTCTTCCGCTTCGCGGTGCTGAATCTCCAGGGGCGCGTATTCATGGGGCCGTGCGACTGCCCGTTTGCTGCTGCCGACGCCGCCCTTGCGGAGATCCCGCGCGACATCCCGGTGGTGGTGGACTTCCATGCCGAAGCCACTTCCGAGAAGATCGCGCTGGCGTACCATCTCGACGGCCGCGTGGCGGCGGTGTGCGGCACGCACACGCACGTGCAGACTTCCGACGCCCGCGTCCTGGAGCGCGGCACCGCGTTCGTCACCGACCTCGGGATGACGGGGCCCTACGTGTCTTCCATCGGGCGGGACCTGAAGCCGGTCCTGCAGAAGTTCACCACGGGCGTGCCGGCCCGCTTCGACGTGGCCGCTGGCCCCTGCACGATCGAAGGCGCGGTGGTCGACATCGACCCGGCCACGCGCACTGCGAAATCCATCGAGACGTTCCGCGAGCGCGAGCCTGCGGCGAAGGAGGGCGAACCATGAAGTTTTTCCGCATCCCGTTCTCCGCCGCGGCGGCGGCGGCCGTGTTCCTGGGCTCCTCCTCCCCCGCGGCGGCGCATCCGGGCGATTCGCGCGGACGCTCCAACGCGACCTCCGCCAACTGGGCGCCCGGCCGCACGGAGCCGGTGAAGCGCGGCGAATTCCAGGTCGACCTCGTGGTGATCGCCTTTCCCGACTGCGAGTATCCGTCGGACGTGCAGGAGGTGAAGCGCGCGCTGTCGAGGCTCGGCGGCGGCAACGTGGCGGACGCGGAGAAGAACATGTCCGGCGGCCAGGATGGGGACGGCGGCGGCTTCACGATAACAGACTACTACAAGGAATATTCGCAAGGCCTGACGTGGCCCGTGCTGGCCGTGTATCCGTCGGTGTACATGGCGCCGCAGCCGCTGGGCTACTACTGCAGGTGGGACCATTTCTCGAATCCGATAGGCTTCAAGGGCGACGGCGGCGAACGCGCGAGGAAGCTGCGCGAGGACGCGCTGAAGTTCGCCAAGTCGCGCGGCGGCCTTCCGAAGGCCGGCGCGTTCACGTGCTGGGTGTACTGCAGGAAACTGAACTGGGCCGGTCCGGACGCCGGCGCCGAAAAGATGCTGCGCCCGCACTATCCCAAGCCCAAGCCCGAAGAGCTCGAGCAAGGCGCGCGCGACAGGATACGCGACTACAGGCCGCCGATACCGTGGGGCGACCCGCTGTGGCCCAATTCCGCGATACAGGTGCATTATCCCGGGAACGGCGGCGTGATGGTGCACGAAATCGGCCACTGCCTCGGCGCGCCAGACTTCTACCACGCAAGCGAAGAGCGCGACGGAATGCCGGGCGAGCCCGCGCTCGCATGGTCCTACGGGCCCACCGGCCCCGCGTACTGCCGCTGGAAGTACCAGGCGTTCGTGCCGCGCGAGGCGTATCCAGTGCTGTCGAAGTCCGGGACGTACACCATAGGCAGGCGCTCCGGCAAGTTTCCGCGGAAGGACGCCAAGCCGAAGCAGGGCGGCGGCCGGACGCAGTCCGCCCCGCCCGTCATAAGGCGGAGCGCGGGCGCGAAGGACGGAAAGCCCGGCGAGGACGGCGGGCCGCTGCCGCTTGGATGCTTCATCCCCACCACGCACCCGAACTACATCCTGTGCGTGGAATACTGCCACGACGAGAAGCGCCCCGTGGGCCATCCCGGCGCGGAGGGGCTGCTGGTGCAGGCGATAAACGTCACGATGGGCTCGCCGATGATGGGACCGCCCGATCTCTGCTACATATACCGGCGCGACGACAGCGAATCGTGCAAAGGCCTTTCGCATTCGTCGCCGTACCTGAGGGCGGGCGACACGTTCACCACGAACTCGAACCCCGCCGCGATCCTTCCCAACAGGCTGCCCGCCGGCGTGGAGATAACGAACATCTGCGAAAACGCCGACGGGTCGTGCACTTTCGGGCTGAAGATCGCGCCGCCGAAACTGCAGAAGAAAGACCTGGATTTCAGCCTGCTGCCGCAGACGCGCCTCGTGGCGGTGGACCAGGCGCTGCCCACTTCGTTCCGCGCGGAGCTGGACGTGCTCTACCGCGGCGAGCCGCTCCTGGCGGAATACGGTTTCTGCGTGGGCACGCGCAAGGACCCGGAGCTGAGGAACGGGATCGTGTTCCCGCTGCACCACCGCGACCGCTACGACGCGCGGATAATCGATCTCGCGCCGGGGACGACGTACTTCATCCGCGCGTACGCGAAGAGCGAAAAGGGCGTGCGCTACAGCGAGAACCAGAAGAAGATAACGATGCCCGCGCCGTACCGCTACACGGAGCGGGAGACCCCGGCGCTGTTCTCCCGCAGCGACAGGCTGCTGGACGCGTGGTACGTGAAACGCCACCATTTCGGCGCGTCCGGCGGCGTGTACAGGAACGCGAACGCGATACTTGCGCTCGCGGCGCTCGCGAACTACTACCGCGCCGTGCCCGGCGAGACGGCTCGCCCCGCCGTCAGGCTGGCCTCGCCCTCGCCGCACGGCGCGAACAAGGGGAAGCGGAACGCAGGCGAGGCGCTCGACATGCAGAACGTCCACTGCAACCCGTCCGACTCGCGCCCGCGCTGGCGCATGGCGGACACGGAAAAGCTGATTTCGCGCATGACGCGCCTCGCCGGAGAGTCGTGGCTGAACCGCGCCGACTTCCATCCGCCCGTCGAGCCGCAGGCCGGGAACGGGAAGAAGAAGCGCCAGATCGGGCCCAAGCCGCTGATGTCCGGGAAGAAGGACCGTTTCGGCCGCTATTCCACGTGGGTGTCGCACTGCGCCGCCGCGCTTAAGGTCAAGAAGCCGGAAGACGTTTTCGTGGTCTGCGAGACGCCAGAGGAGCTTGAAAAGCAGATGCCGCGCATCAAAGAGTGGATCATGCGCTCGCAGCCGGTCATGTTCGTGCGCGAAAGCGGCTACATCGGGCAGGAGACGGAAAACAGGCATCCGCTCGACACGGTGTTCATAGACGGCTTCGACGGCGAAAGGCTGCACGCCACGTTCCCGCTCGGCGGCGACCGCGGCATCAAGGGGCGCGGCAGCTCGTTCCTCGAGACGAAAGACCTGTTCGACCACGTGACGGGCGGGGTGCTGATGTTCTACCGGCCCGGGAATCCGCCCTCGCGGCCGCCGAAGATCGCCTGGCCTCCTCCCCCGCCGCCGCCCGCGCGGCGGCGCTGACGGCCGGCGCTCAAGCGTCCTTCTTCGCGGGCGCGGGCAGGGCCTTCTCCGCCCAGAACACGTTGCGGTTGTGCTCGCGCTTGTACGAAAGCGAATCCGACATCTTCTTCACCATCAGCAGGCCAAGGCCGCCGATGGGGCGCTCCTCCGCGGAAAGGGTCGTGTCGGGGTCTTCGTGCGCCAGCGGGTCGTAGGGCTTGCCGTCGTCCACGAAAAGGAGCTTCGCGGTGCCCGCGGCGTGGTTGAACGTAACGTCCACCTGGAAGCCCGAGGCGCCTGAATGCTTCACGATGTTGGAGGCTATCTCGTCGAGTATCACGTGGAGCGCAGGCATCGCGGGGGCGAACATCTCCGCGTCGTCCTGCGGCAGCGCCGCGAGGCATCCGTCCAGATAGGCCGACGCGTCGGCTATGCCGGACTGCGCGGGCGGGAAAGAGCGTGAGAAGGAGTGCGGCGGCTCGAGCCGCTCTATCGCCAGGACCGTTATGTCGTCCGCCTGCGGGGCGCCTGCGGCGAATGCGGCCACCGCCACGCGCACGTGGCGGCAAATCGCGTCGGGGTCGTTGGACGCCACGGTGCCCAGCGTCTCGGAAAGCCGTTCCTCGCCGAACAGTTCGTTCTTGCCGTCGAGCGCCTCGGTCACGCCGTCGGTGTACAGGAAAAGCGCGTCGCCGGGCTTGAGCGTAAGGGACAGCGGCTTGTAGTCGACGCTGTCGAGGTACGCCATCATGGGGCCGGACTTCGCCGTGAGGTACTCCGGGCCGCGGCCTTCGGCGGCGTGCATCAGGACGGGCGGGTTGTGGCCTGCGTTCGCGAACGCGACCTTGCCTGATTCCATGTCAATTATGCCGGCCCAGGCGGTGAGGAACATGTTGGCGGTGTTGCCGCGGCTCAACTCCGCGTTCGCCTTCGAGAGCGCCGCGGCCGGGGAAAGCCCGGTCATCAAGGCGTTCTTTATCGTGGCCTTGGCCGTCATCATGTAGAGCGCGGCGGATATCCCCTTGCCCGAAACGTCGGCCACCAGGAACGCAAGCTTCCCCGGGGACGGCTCGAAGAAGTCGTAGAAGTCGCCGCCTACCTCCTTCGCGGCGCGCATTTCGGCGCTCAGGCGGAACGCCGGGTTGGGCGGCAGCGGCGCCGGGAGCGCGGCGTTCTGGATCGATTTCGCGATCTCCATCTCCTTGGCGCGGCTCGCCTCCTGCGCGGCGAAGAACGCCTTCAGGCGGTCGGAGTCGCGGGCGATGCGGTCCAGGAACCACGCGAACGAGCCGAGGAGCGCCGCCAGCAGTACGCCGAACACGGACACGTAGACGTTGCGCGTGTCGTAGTATTCGTGCTCGGGCAGGGCCGGCACGAAGCGGTGCCCGCCGAACAGCAGGCAGCGGCAGTAGCACTTTTCGCCGAAAAGCGTCTGGACGAACGTTTCGCCGGCGCCTTCGCCGCCCGTTATCTCGTACGGCTTCGCCTCATCCGCCGAGAAGCCGGCTTCCGACAGCGTGGAGGCCTCGTTGCGGTGCCGCGACGGATTGGAGATCATCGCGTCCGTCTCCGCGTCAGCGCACAGGAAGAACCCGGTGCGCCCCAGCAGCCATTCGTCGAAAATGTAGCCCAGGATCTCAGGCAGCATCTTGGCGAGGCGCTGCTCGTCCAGGCCGACCTGGATGTATCCGTTGCCGCCCGGGAAGGGCTTGCCGAGGTACTTGCGGCGCGTTTTCGCGTCGTAGGCGTGCTGCCTGAACGGCTGCGCCACCGTAGGCGTCTTTCCGTCGGTGAGCTTCATGAATTCGCGCGTCTCGGGCGTTTTCTTCATGTCCACGCCGATGCACGACGGGTCGTTGGAGGCGATGATCATGCCGTCGCGGTCCACGATGTTCAGCTCGTCCAGGTCGAGGTGCTTCGCCACCGCGGCCATCTCTTCCATGGAATGCCTGCCGGGGATCTTGAAATGCCGCACGGCGGCTTCGGTGGCGTGCCCCAGCATTGTGTCGATCGCGCCGCCGATGGTGGACCTGAAGTCGAGTATCGCGTAGTCCAGCTGCGCGTCCGTCTTCTCGCGCGCCTGCTCCGTGCCTATGATCCAGGCGACGGACATGAGCGCGGCGTACAGTACGGCCGCTACGGAGTATGGCAATGTGCGTTTCACCGTGGTGACCCTTTCCCAGGGCGGCGCGCCGGGCGCGCGCGCGTTTTCAGACTATGGTGAAAATGCCGGTGCATCCGGTTATGTCGAAAACGCCCTTCACGGTGCCGTTGGGGTTTGCTATCGACATCTTTCCGCCTTTCGCGGACATGGCCTTCTGCGCGGAGAGGAATATGCGCAAGCCCGCGGAGGACACGTATTCCAGCGCGGAGAGGTCGAACACCAGTTCGTCGACTCCGTCGAGTTTGAGCTCGGCTTCCAGCTCTGGAGCCGTGTTCGTGTCCAGCCTTCCTGCGGGGGCAAGCGTGAGTTTCCCGCCTTCGAGTCTCTTTTCGGTCTGCATTTCGTTTCCTTCCGACGTGTGCCCGGATTATACCAAAACGGCCGCGATTGTGCTATACTTCCCGAAGCGCCTGCAAACGGCGATGCAAAAAGGAGTCGAGCATGAAGAACATCGTCATCGCGGCCTTCGCGGCCGCCGCCTGCGCGGCCGCCGCCGGCTGCCGCCACCACAGACACCACGAGCCGGAACACGGCCGGCGGCCCGTGCACGCGGTCCCGGCGAGGCCCGCGCCCAGGCCGGTTCCGCCGCCGCATCCGCGGCCTGCCGCGGTGAAGCCTGTCCCGAAGCCAGTCGTGGTGAAGCCCGCCCCGAAGCCTGTCATGGTGAAGCCCGCCCCGAAGCCAGTCGTGGTGAAGCCCGCGCCCAGGCCCGTGCGCTGACGCAGGCCGCGCGCCGCGCCGGTCCGCCCTTTTACGGAGATAGAAGAAGATGATAGACATAAAGAAGATCCGCGAAGATTTCGAAGCGACGGCAGCCTCGCTGGCCCGCCGCGGCGTCGAACGCGATACCGTCGAAAAGGCCCGCGCGCTTGACGAAAAGCGCCGCACGCTGGTGCGCCGCACGGAAGACCTCAAGATGCAGCGCAACTCCGCCTCGCGCGAGATCGGCGCCGCCGCCAAGGCCGGCGGCGACGTCTCCGCGGCCAAGGCGAAGGTGCGCGCCGTCGGCGACGAGATCGCCGCCATCGACAAGGAGCTCGCCGAAACGGAAGCGTCCCTGCGCGACGTGATGCTGTCGATCCCCAACTGCCCCGCGCCGGAGATACCCACCGGCCCAGACTCTTCCTGCAACAAGGTCGTGCGCCTGTGCGGCAAGGCGCCTGAATTCCCGTTCGAGCCGCTCGACCACATCGCGCTCGGCGCGAAGCTCGGCATCTTCGACTTCCCGCGCGGCGTGAAGCTCACGGGAACCGGATTCCCCGTCATCCTCGGGCAGGGCTCGCGTCTCCAGCGCGCCTTGATACAGTACATGCTCGACGTCCACACCCAGACCCAGGGCTACACCGAGATGATCCCGCCGTACGTGGTCAACACCGCGTCGATGACAGGCACGGGCCAGCTCCCGAAGTTCGCCGAGGACCTCTACCATTCCGACGCGGACGACTTCTGGCTGATCCCCACGGCCGAGGTCCCCGTCACCAATTTCTACCGCGACGACATACTCGACGCGAAATCCCTCCCCGTCAAGCTGACCGCGTACACGCCGTGCTTCCGCCGCGAGGCCGGCTCCGCCGGCAAGATGACCCGCGGAATGCTGCGCGTCCACCAGTTCGACAAGGTCGAGATGGTGAACTTCGTCCACCCCGACACGTCCTTCGCCCAGCTCGAGACGCTCGTCGGCGAGGCGGAGGCGATCCTCGACGGCCTCGGCCTGCACTACAGGGTTCTCCAGCTTTGCTCGGGCGACATGGGGTTCTCCGCCGCCAAGTGCTACGACCTCGAACTCTGGGCCCCCGGCGAGAAGCAGTGGCTCGAAGTGTCCAGCTGCTCCAACTTCACCGACTTCCAGGCGCGCCGCCTGAACTGCCGCTTCCGCGACTCCGACGGCAAGCTGAAGCTCGTCCACACCCTGAACGGCTCCGGCGTGGCCCTTCCGCGCCTGATGGTCGCATTGCTCGAACAGCACCAGCAGGCGGACGGATCCGTCCTGCTTCCGCCGGCGATACGCCCGTATCTCGGCGGCATGGAGCGGCTTTCGCCGCAGGAATGACGTTCGGGCGCGGCAACCGGAAGGTGGATGGCGTGAAATTCTTTATCGGACTTCTCTTGCTGGCGGTGGCCGCCGTGGCGGCCGTGTTGTACGTGCCCGGGGAATTCATCCCCGAGGCCGTGCGCGGACAGGTTCTCGAACTGCGCGAAAAGATGTCGTCGCTTTCCCTCCGCAAGCCCGCCCCGCCGCCCGCCGCCGTGCAGCCGCCGCCCGAACCCGCGCCGCCGGCCCGCCAGCCGACTCTTTCCGACCTCTATGGAAAGAGCAAGCGCGCCAGGCCGGCCCGGCGGCCGCT
>CADCBS010000037.1 GCA_902799715.1 uncultured bacterium
CGGGCGCTGGCTTGACGGCAGCCGGCTTTGCCGGACCCGGCGCGGGCTTTGCCGGCGCGGCGCCGGCCGGTTTCACGCCGACGGATTCCGGCGTCACTCCGTTCGCTTCCCATCCTTTGCGCGCTATCGCCATTTCGATGTTTTTCGTGTTGGTCGAAAGCGATTCGTAGCTCAGCGACACGGTGTGCGCCTTGAAGTCGTACACCGGCTTGTAGTGCGAAACCTTGTCCATGCCGTACTGCTTCTCGCAGCATATCACGCCCGGCAGCTGGCCGCGCTCGAGGATCGCGACCACGTTGGAGTGGCATTCGGAACCCTCTTCGAGCGCGGGTATGCGTATGACGAGGTCTTTTACGTCGCTTCTCCGGCACGACGAAGCCGCGATGGCCGCGGCGGCGGCCGCGGCGACCGCCGCGGCCTTGCGGAAAACAGCCTTTACTGGACGCATCGTCCGTTCCTCCGTGTTCGCCCGGCCCTCACATGCGCGTGTAGCGCGGGCCGTCGCCGCCCTGCGGGAACGTCCAGTCGATGTTCTCCAGGGGGCATTTGATTTTGCACGTCTTGCAGTGCAGGCAGTTCGAGAAGTCGATCTGCAGCCTGCCTTCTTCGAGCCTGTACACTTCCGCGGGGCAGAAGCGCGTGCACGGCGCGCCGTAGCGTCCGCGGCACTCCGCGCATTTCGCGGGGTCGAGTATCTTCAGGTGGCAGGGCTGGTCTTCGTCGTGGATCGTGCCGCTCATGAACACGTCCGTCAGGCGGTCGGGCGAAAGCGGCGACGCCGGCGGCGCGCCTGCGGCCTCTTTCTCGATCGCGCCTGGCTTCAGCGGCTCCATCTCCGCGGAGTCGGGCTTCTCGAATCCGCGCAGGCGCCAGAACGGGAACGCCCCGCACGTGGCCCACGCCATGCCCGCGCCGATGATGCCGGGTATCGTGCCGTGGCGGAAGGAGGCGCGCACGTTGCGCACGCGCTTGATCTCCTTCCATCCGCGCGTCCGCTCCAGCAGCTCCGGATACGTCTCGAGCCCGCGGCCGTCCTTCAGCTCCGCGAGTATCGCCCGGGCCGCGGCGCGGCCCGACTGCAGCGCGATGTGCACGCCTTTGATGCGGAGGCTGTCGAGCAGCCCCGCCGCGTCGCCTACGATCACGCATCCGGGGAAGTACGGCTTGAGGGCCGAATAGTAGCCGCCTTCGGGGATGACCTTCGCGCCGTAGGCTGCGGTCTTGCCGCCCGCTATGTGCTTCTGCACGGCGGCGGAGGCCTTGAAGCGGCGGAACAGCAGGTGCGGATCCGTTTCCGGGCGGCGGTAGTCCAGCGAGTAGACGTAGCCCGCCATGACTTGCGTTTCCGAAACATGGTACACGAATCCGCCGCCGTACGTGCCGTCGGCCGAAGGATATCCGAAGGTGTGCATCACCTCGCCGGCGGTCTGCGTGCCGGCGGGGACTTCGATCAGCTCCTTGATCGCAAGCGCGTATGTCTGGCGCCGCACGCCGCCAAGCCCCTTGGCTTCGGCGAGTTTCCCGGTCAGTATCCCGCAGCCGCCTTCGGCCAGCACGGTGACCGCGGCGCGTATCTCTTCCTGCGGCAGATGGTTGGATTTCGGCTTTCCGTCCTTGCCCACGCCTTTTTCGCCGGTGCGCGCGCCGACGATGCGGCCGTTTTCCTCGATCAGTTCCGTCACCGCGTATCCGGTGTAGATTTCGGCGCCTTCCTTTTCCGCTATCGAGCACAGGTACGCCGCGATTTTCGTGAGCGAACCCACGGGGAATCCGCGCGAATGCATCAGCGGCGGAACCCACGGCACTTTCAGCGACTTGCGCGGCCCGAAGAGCATCCGGAACGATTCCTTGCAGACGTGCGCCTCGACGGGGAGCTTTCCGATCTCCTCCGGCGAGAGCAGCCCCTCGAACCCCGACGGGTCGATTATCGCGCCGGACAGCACGTGCGATCCCGGGCTGCGGCCTTTGTCGAGCACCACCACGCGCGGCTTGGCGCCTTCGGGCGCGGAGCGCCGCAGCGCGATCGCCGCCGCCATGCCCGCAGGGCCGGCGCCGACGATCAGGACGTCTGTCTCCACCGGGGTTTTCTTTGCGTCGGACATGTCAGGCCATCCTTTCGTCGAGCGCCTTCAGCAGCGCGGGCGCCACGGCGAACAGGTCGCCGGTCACGGCCACGTCCGCCGCCTGGAAGATGGGTGCGTTGGGGTCGGAGTTCACGGCCACCACGAAGTCGGAGCCGCGCATCCCGGCGAGGTGCTGTATCGCGCCGGACACGCCGAAGGAGAGGTACAGGCGCGGCGCGACGGTCTTGCCGGTCTGGCCAACCTGGCGCGACGCCGGGATCCATCCGGCGTCCACGGCGGCGCGCGAAGCCGCCACCGTGCCGCCGAGCTTCGCGGCGAGCTTTTCGAGGAGCGCGAAGTTTTCGGCCTTCTTGAGCCCGCGCCCGCCGACCACGAGTATTTCCGCCGCCGCGATGTCCACGTTCTCGCCGGAGGCTTTGCGCTTCACCGTCTTGAACGCCGGCGAGAGCGCCGCAAGGGCCTCGGCCACGATCTTGCCGGTCCGGGACGCGTCTGGCGGCGCGGCGCGGAACACGCGCGGGCGCACCGTGGCCATCTGCGGGCGGTGGTCGGGCGTGAAGATCGTCGCCATGATGTTTCCGCCGAACGCGGGGCGCGTCTGGTGGAGTATCTTGGCCCCGCCGCCGGCCGGCGCCGCCATCTCAAGCGCCGTGCAGTCCGCCGTCAGCCCCGCGCCGGAGCGCACGGCGACCTTCGGCAGGAAAGAGCGTCCTATCGCCGTGGCGCCCGCAAGGACTGCCTCCGGCCTGTATTTTGCGATCAGCTGCGCCACGGCGTCGGCGTAGGCGTTCGTCTCGAATTCCGCGAGCGCCGGGTCGTCCGCCACGTACACTTCGTCCGCGCCGTGCGCCACGAGCGACTGCGCGGCCTCGGGCGGCAGCCCGCTCCCCAGCAGCACCGCGCCCAGCCTGCACCCGCGGGAATCCGCCAGTTCGCGGCCTTTCGCCAGCAGTTCGTAGGACACTTCGCGTATCTTGCCGCCGGACTGCTCGGCGAACACCCACACGCCGGAGTAGGCGGAAAGATCGGCCGCGCCCCAGCGTCTGGCCTTGGCTTCGGATATCGCGCCGAACGGGCACGCCTTCACGCATGCGGAGCACGCGCGGCACGCCGCGCCGTCGACTTCCGCGATCCTGCCGTTCATGCGCATGGCGCCGAACGGGCATTCGCGGACGCACTTGGAGCATCCTTTGCATTTCGCCGGATCTATCGCGACTGGAGCGCTCATTGCGGCAGGATTCCTTTCTCCTTCACGAGTCTGAGTATTTCCGCGGCCGCGGCATCCGCGTCTTCGCGCGCGTCGACGCGCAGGGCGCCGCCCTTGGACGGCGGCGGGAAGATGCGCACGACTTTCGTGGGCGAGCCGTTCAGCCCGCACCGCGCCGGATCCGCGCCCACGTCGGCGGCCGACCACACGGTCACCTTCGCGCGGCGCGCGGCCATCGCGCCCGCGAGCGGGGCGAAGCGCGGCGCGTGCGCCTCTTTCAGCACGGTCATCACGGCGGGGAACTTCCCTTCCACGGTCTCTTCTCCGTCGTCGGTCGACACCGTCGCGGTGAACGAGCCGTCCTCCCCCGCGGAAAGCTCGCGGATGTACGCGAGAAGCGGAATGCCCAGCATTTCGGCCACGCCAGGGCCGACCTGCGCGGTGTCGCCGTCGATGGCCTGCTTGCCGAAAAGGACGAGATCCGGCGACGGGTCGATTTTCCTGATCGCGCACGAGATCGCGTATCCGGTGGCGAGCGTGTCGGCGCCCGCGAACGCCCTGTCGCTCAGCAGATACGCGGCGTCCGCGCCTCGCGCAAGGGCTTCGCGCAGGATCGCCGCCGCCTGCGGCGGGCCCATGGACACCACCGACAGGCGCGCGCCCGCGTCGCGCAGGCGCAGACCCTCCTCGAGTGCGTATTCGTCGAAGGGGTTCAGGATCGATTCCACCCCCTCGCGCATCAACGTGTTCGTCTCAGGGTTTATCCGGACATTCGTGGAATCCGGCACCTGCTTTATGCATACGATTACGTGCATACGGACCTTTCATTCTGCAAGACGCCGGGCTGTTGCGCCGCGGACGCGCGACGGAATCCGCATGGCGCTTCCGCTTGGCGGAGGGGGGGGGATTCGAACCCCCGGTACGGTTGCCCGTACGCCACCTTTCCAAGGTGGTACCTTCAACCACTCAGACACCCCTCCGTGGCGAACGCGCGAAAGTATACAGTTTAATGCGCAGGAGTTCAACACGAAATGTTCGGCGCCGCGGCCGTGGTCGATCCAAGATTGCGGGGCGCGGGGGGGCGTGGTATAATACGGGGCGCGTGAAAGGACCAGAAGGATGAGAAAGTTCAACACCACCGGACCGTGCTTCCCTGACGAGCACTACATGCTGCCGGCGCTGGACAGGTTGCCGGGCATCCGCGAACTCGTCGCGGACGGCAACTACTTCGTCATCCACGCCCCACGCCAGACGGGCAAGACGACCGCGCTCAAGGCGCTTGTCCGCGAGATCAACGAGAAGGGCGAGATGGCGGCCTTCTACTGCACGCTCGAGACGCTGCAGAATTCAATCGACCCGGACATCGCGATGCCAAAGTTGCGCCATCTCCTGCTCCGCAATGCGCGGACTGTCCCCTCGCTTGCGCATTTTGCGCCGGGCGGCGACGAAGGTTCCGCCCGGCAGCGCGATGCCGGCTGGACGGTGACCGCCGTCTCCGATACATTGACGGACCTCTGCCTTGCCGCAGGGAAACCGCTTGTGGTGTTCTTCGACGAAGCGGACTGTCTCGTCGGGGACGTTCTGATTTCTTTCCTTCGCCAGCTGCGCGATGGTTACGTCAACCGCGACATGATGCCGTTCCCCAAGTCCGTCGCGCTCGTGGGCATGCTGGACGTTCGCGACTACAAGGCGCAGATCCGCCCCGACGGCGAGTCGCTCGGGCAGATCAGCCCGTTCAACATCATCCGCAAGGACTTGTTGATTCCCAATTTCATCGAATCCGACATCCGCACGCTCTATGCGCAGCATACGGAAGAGACGGGGCAGGTGTTTGCCGACGGCGTGGTCGAGGACGTCTGGCGGCTCACGCGCGGCCAGCCATGGCTCGTGAACGCCATCGCCTGCGAGTGCGTCGAGGAGATACACGGCTTGCGCTTCAACGAGACCGTCACCGTCGCGGACGTCGAGGCGGCGAAAGAGGCGATCATCCGGCGGCGCGACACGCACGTGGACTCGCTCATGGAGCGCATGCGCGAGCCGCGCGTGCGGCGGATCGTCGAGCCGCTGCTGCTGGGGCAGGGCCTGACGGTCTCGCGCAACTCCGAGGACTTCCGCTACGTCATCGACCTTGGTCTCCTGCGCGAGGACGAGGTGAAGCGCGTCGTCCCGGCCAATCCGATGTACTCCGAAATCATAGGACGCTACCTGACGCGCGACGAACAGGACGACATGCAGTCCAGCATCCCCGAGACGCCGTGGGTGAAGGACGACGGGCTCGACATGGCCGGGCTCATGGCGGCGTTCCAGCAGTTCTGGCGCGAGAACTCCGGTGCGGACAAGGACATCATGGGCTACCGCGAGGCGGTGCCGCATCTTGTGCTGATGGCGTTCCTCCAGCGCGTCACGAACGGCGGCGGGCACATAAACCGCGAGATGGCGCTCGGGCAGGGGCGACTCGACCTGTGCGTAGAGTTCCGGGGCGCGCGCTACGCGGTGGAGGTGAAGACTTCGGACAACTTCAAGGGCGAGAAGTCCTACGCGCAGTGCGCGAAGTACCTTGACACCCTCAAGCTTTCCGAAGCCTGGATGCCGATATTCGACAAGTCGAAGACGAAGTCGTGGGACGAGAAGATCTACGCCCGCGACGTGGAGTTCGACGGCAAGACGATCCACGTCATCGGATTGTAGCGCCGACCGGTCCATAGTGGATAGTTGCTCGCGCGGGAGCGGCTTGCGCCCCCGCCAACCGCTCATTTTGCCCTTTTTGCCAAAAATAGTTCGAAAAATTTCTACTCCGTTTGGGGGTGTGCGTAGTATAATTGTAAAGTGCCTGCGTGGATAAGGTCTTCACGTTAGGCAGAAGGAGAACATATCATGCACTCGAGACTCATAGGATTCGCCAAGATGGTTGCCGCCGCCGCGGTTGCATTTGCAGCCGTTGCGCACGCCGACACGTGGAAAGACACCGTCACCGGTTTGACGTGGACGTACACGACAGACGGCGACGAGGCGACAATCGCCAATTGGGTCGAGGACGGCTATTTCTACACGAGGGCGGTCGATCCTCAGCCGGAAGGTGCCATAGCGATTCCCGCGACGCTCGGCGGCAAGACCGTCACGGCGATCGGGAGTAAAGCCCTGTTGGGCTGCGGCGGCCTCACGGGCGTGACGATTCCCGCCTCCGTCAAGGGAATAGGCAGCGAAGCATTCAGCGAATGTGCCAATCTGGAGACGGTGTCGATGCCAGGCGTGGATAGCATCGGGGCGAAAGCGTTCAATGGCTGCGCCAAGCTGTCCAGCATCGCGATGCCGGGCGAGGCGGAAGTCTACGGGGAAAAAGCCTTTGCAGGCTGCGAAGGCCTTGCAGATGGAAACGGGCTGATAATCATTGGAGGAGTCCTTTACGGCGCAGGTGAAAATCTTCAGCCGCATGTCGTCGTCCCCGATACGGTCGTGCGCATCGCCGGACATGCGTTTGAAAACGAGTGGGGCGTCACGGGCTTGACGATACCGGGAAGCGTAAAGAATATCGGGGAGTACGCATTCAATTGCTGTTCCCTTGCCGACGGCCTGGTCATCCAGGACGGTGTCGAGAGCATAGGGGCCGCAGCGTTCTTCGGGTGCACCGGTCTCAAGAGCGTGGCAATCCCCGGCAGCGTGGCGAACATAGGAGAGTCCGCGTTCAATGGAAGCGACGGCTTGGCGTCCGTGACGATTGTCGACGGAGCCGACAAGACGCTGGAGACTTCCGCTTTCAATTGCTTGGGCCTTCAAAGTGTTGCGCTGCCGCCCAGCGTCAAGACAATCGGTCCGGCGGCAATATTCCCAAACGTGAAGACGATCTACGTCGGCTCCGGGGACACGGCCCGGATGAAGGGACTGCTTGGTGCCATCGACGGAAGCGCAGACTTCGTGGAGCCTTCCGGCGCGTATGTCGTGACGCTCGATCCGGAAGGCGGTATCTGCGGCGCGGCATCCGTGATGGTGAAGAAGGGCGCGGCGGCTGGCACCCTGCCGGATGCGCTTTTCAGCGGCAAGTCGTTCGACGGCTGGTACACGTCTGCAAGCGGCGGAACGAAGATAACGGCGGAGACGGCCGTGACGGGCAACGTCACGTACTACGCGCACTGGACGGAAGAGGGGAGGCCGCCTGCGAACGACATGTTCGCCAATGCGACGGCGATCTCCGGCGCATCGGGAAGCGTCGCGGGCAGCAACGTAAACGCCACTTTCGAGACTGGCGAGCCGCTGTACGCAGGATCGTGGAAGAGCGAGACGACCGTGTGGTGGAAATGGACGGCTCCTGCGGACGGCACTGCGACGTTCGACACGAAAGGCTCCAGCCCTGACACGGTGATGGGTGCATACACAGGCAATGCCGTCGCGTCGCTTGCGAGAGTCGAGGAGAACGACGACAGCCCGGACGGCGGGAACACCAGCAAGATTTCCTTCGGCGCGGTCAAGGGTACCACTTACCGCATCGCGGTCGGATCGTACGGCAACGCTACAGGCGGCAGTCTCACCCTGAACTGGAGCCTTGTCGCCGAAGCGACGACGTACACTGTCACGTTCGACAAGAACGGCGGCGACAGCGTTTCGGAAAGCTCGCGCCAGGTCGAGGAGGGCATGGCCGTGGGCGTTCCGCTTCCGACGGCTGCGCGCAGCGGCTGGAGTCTCGTCGGCTGGTTCACCGATCCGTCCGGCGGAAGGCAGATCTACGGCTCGGAGGAGGTTGTGGCGGACGTCACGTACTACGCCCACTGGCAGCAAAGCACCGTCGAGCTGCTGAAGACGGTAGTCGACGGCATCGAGTGGTCGTACTTCGTCGGGGCCGGCGGGAAGATCACGCTCTACAACAACGGCGTGTCCATTCTGCCGGCGGACTTCAAGGGGCAGATGGCGATTCCGGCCAAGATCGGCGGCAAGACCGTGTCGGGAATCGGAGGCCGCGCGTTCTACGGATCCGCAGGGCTCACGGTCGTCACGATTCCCGACAGCGTGACGGACATCTACGACGAGGCGTTCGCCGAGTGCGGCAACCTCGAGGTCGTCCAGTTCGGCAAGGGCATCGCGAAAAACGGGTCCATCTTCAACAAGGCGTTCGCCGGCTGCGCGAAGCTGAAGGCGCTCGATTTCAAGGGCACCACCCCCGCGCATGCGGCCGAATACGCCTTCGAAGGCGCGGGCGTGTCGACCGGGCTCGGCAGGCCAGCCGTCTACGTGGCCAAGGCGTCCGCGAAGGCCTGGGGCAACGCCTGGGCGGGAATGGACGTGTTCCCCTACTCCTATTACGCATGGATCGAAGTCCGCGTAAGGCCCGGCAAGGAAGAATACGGCAGCGTGACGCCCGTCGAGAGCGGCGCCAAAACGGAGATCGGCAAGAAGGTGACACTCAAGGCGACGGTGAAGACGCTCACATCCGGCAAGACGAAGAGCAAGTGCGCGTTCGCCGGCTGGTACGACCGCGCGACGGGCGAATGCGTCTCCCTCGCGCCGTCCTTCAGCTACACGGTGACGGGCGAGGACAGGCAGTTCGAGGCGGACTTCGCCACCGAGCAGGATGACGCCGATTCGCTCGCCATCGCAGCGGTCGACGCGGCGACGGCAAGCGACGGCACGTTGCCCGCCCCGATCGACGTCGGCGCCATGGTGACATCGCTTTCCGAGCCGAAGGTGACGCTCAAGGGGCTGCCGGCCGGTCTCAAGTTCGACGCGAAGACGCTGTCCGTGACGGGCAAGGCGACGAAGCCGGGCGTGTACACGGTGACGATATCGGCGACGAACGCGTCGCAGAAGAAAGCGAAGTCCGCCGACTTCACGATCACGGTGCCGAATTTCGTCGACGCCCTGATCGGCGTGGCGGACTCCTACGGGCCGTTTGTCCCGGGTGCGGAATACGCGCAGCAGATTCCGGGAGCGGCGGACTGCGCGGTGGCGGGGCTTCCGTCCGGGATGAAGTGGACGGCGAAGGACGTCGTCGACTCCAAGACGAAATTCGTCATGGTTCCCGCCAACTCCTTCTACGGCGCGCCGACGAAGCCAGGCAATTACACGGTCACGTTCACGAAAACAGTGAAAGAGCTCGACGCCAAGGGCAAGCAGGTGAGCGTGAAGCACACGGCGACATCGACGTTCGTCGTTGGGCCGTTCCCGAAACTGACGATCGAAACGGTGGGCGCGTCCGGCAAGGACAAGGTGGCCGGCGCGGGCGAATACGCGGCGAACAAGAAGGTTTCGCTCAAGGCGGCGCCCGACGGCACGAAGGGTGCGGTGAAGGTCTTCATGGGATGGTACGACGCGTGGGACAATCTCATATCGCGGGCGGCGTCGTATTCGTACGCGATGCCCGAGGCGGACACGGTCTTGAAGGCGAAGTTCATCACGGCCGAGGAGGACGCGGCGCACGTCACGGCCTCGCTCTCGGGCATCGGCGATTTCGACCAGGGCAATGTCGAAGAGTCCGTGGATCTCCATTGCGGCGTGTATGAGGAGTGGCCGCTCGCGGTCTACGCGTGGTCGCAGACGACGGTCAAGGTCACGGGGCTTCCTTCCGGGCTCAAGTTCACGGCGAAGGACATCGTAGACTCGAAGACGAAGAAAGTGACGGTTCCGGCGAACACGATCTACGGCACGCCGACCGCGCCGTCGAAGACCGACCGCGTAACGGGGGACTACGTTCCGTACGACATCAAGATCACGATCACCACGTCCGGCAAGACCGTGGTCGACTACACGGTGAAGGCGATGGTCTATCCGGTGCCGGCGGGCATGTCTGGCACGTTCGACGGCGGCGGCGACGCGGGCCAGGCGACGCTGACCGTGGCGGCCGCAGGCAAGATCAGCGGCAAGTATCTGTCCGGCGGGCTCGTGTGGACGCTTTCGGCGCCGTACTTCGACTCCTACGCCGAATCGCCCGACACCTACGACGCCACCGTTGAGGCCAAATGCGGCAAGGATACTGCTACTCTCGCCCTTCGCATCCAGAGGGGGGCGGCCGGCGCCGAAGCGACGCTGTGGGACGATGGCGGCTCCGAGATCGCGCGTCTTGGGCTGAACAACTGGAAGGGCGGGCCCTACGCGCCCGTGGCGAAACTGTTCCCGAAGGCGAAAGAGATCGTGCTCGACGTGGAGGACGACGCCGGTGTGCCCGGGACGCTCAGCCTGAAGTTCGCCTCGGCCGGGACCGTGGCCGGGAAGGGCGACTTCACAACCGGCACGGACGCGCGCGGCAGGGACGTCAAGCACCAGCCCTCGTTCTCGGCTCCGCTCGTGGCGACGAGCTTCCCGTACCGCATCTCGCCCGACACGGAGGAAATCGGGTTCACCGCGAAGGCGTACATCTACCTCCCGCCGGACGCCAAGAAGGGCTTCGCCGGCCTGGTGAAGATTGTGGAATTCGAATTCGACGGGAAGGATTTCATCCTCAAATAGAAAAACGATTGGTGCAGGAGCAGGCGGAACGGATGTTTCCGCCATGGTCGCCTCCGACCCGCCCGCAGCGGCCGCGACAAGCGCGGCCGTGGTCGATCCGGAAAGCGCGGGGCGCGGCAATTGCCGCGCCCCGCATTGTTTGGTAGAATGGCGGCATGCCGAAGAAGACGATAAAAGTTCCAACAACCGGTTCAACCCTAAGAAGCGCAAGGTCCGCGCGTTCCGCCGCACCGTAATCTTACTGCGACAAAATGTCGCATTAGCGGGAATTTGAGCACCGTAATCTCATTTCTGACTTAAGAAATGTAAACCGGGGGCGCGATGTGGTATAATTCCTACTGCTTGGAAGCTGCGCACCGGCTGCAAGGCGGAGCGGGGCGCAAGACGGCTGGGCGAAACCTTTCGTATGATCGCGTGTATACGGCACGGCACATTATAAGGACAAGACAATGGCTATATCATTAAACGACTTCCGCGAACTGTCGAACGGCGAATACAACGCCGGACAGATCGATTTCAAGACCGACCGGAACGGCAACGTGACCGGACTCAAGAAGGTGAACAACCACGTGACGTTCAAATCCCTGAACGGCGTGGAAATCGGCCACGCGCGCGCAGTGGCGGTGAAAGAGGCGTTCATCCAGGCGCTGACGGCCGAAGGCGTGCCGCCGGAGAAGATCGCCCAGGTCCGCGAGCGGCTCGGGATCGCGATGGACGCAAAGACGTCGGTGGAAGACGCGAGCGCGGCGCTGCAGCGGCGCTACACGCCGCTCACGCGCGAGCAGGTGCGCGACATATTGCGCAACGAGGCGTCCGACGTGATGAACGAAGGCTTCTCGGCCGGGGCCGGAAGGAATCCGGGCGTCGCCGTAAGGGAGAGCCGGAGCGTCCGCGAGACGCGCGAGCGCATCAACCGCCAGGCCGGGGCCTTGGTGAGGAAGAGCGTTCCGCACGAGCTTCTTT
Source organism: uncultured bacterium (assembly GCA_902799715.1). GTDB lineage: Bacteria > Verrucomicrobiota > Kiritimatiellia > RFP12 > UBA1067 > CADCBS01. The sequence goes on from CADCBS010000037.1 coordinate 11,686, forward strand.
TCGCGCTGCTTTCTGGCAAGTCGTGCAAGGATTCGGTGCTGTCGGCGCTGCGCAGCAGCCCCGACATGGCCAAGATCGAGAACGGCCTGCGGGCGAACCGCATGGACACGCTCCTGCGCAACGCATGGAACCGCAGCGTGGACGTGTGCGTAAACCGCGCCGCGAAGACGCTCGCGGCGCTGCGTTCCGCCGTCGACGCCTTCACGGGCGATCCGGAGTCGGAGCCGCAGGAGGCGGAAACGCCGTTCGGCACGATCACGGTTTCGAACGAAGGCAACGGCGCGATGGCCGGGACGCATATCGCAGTGTCGATCAGACTGGGGGAAGAGACGCTGACGCTCGAACTCGCCGGATCGCCGGAAGAGATAGCGGAGCGGATAGACGGCCAGATCTCGGGCGGCGCGGAACTCATGGGGAAGAAGCGGCTCGGCGCGATGCTGGCGCAGGCGAAGAGAGACGGCGATCTCGCCGAAGATTCCGACCCGTGCCTCGGGCGCACCGTCGCGCAGGCGATCCTGGGGACGTTCGCCGGCGTCGGGCGGGAACTGATGGACGAGCTCGACAACCAGTCGCTTGCCCGCTACGCCCGCGACGTCGCCAAGGGCACGGCGGAATGGACGGAAGACTCGATCCGCGCCGCGCGCAACGATGCGCTCCGGAACAAAGACAACGTCAAGGCCATCGCCGAAGTCGCCGGGGAAGTCGAGGACGGGGACGAAGAGGGCGAGAAACGCATCGAAACAATCGTCGAACACGCGAACGAAGTCGCCAACGCCGGCGGCGACGGGGACAAGATCGAGGCGCCGCATGGCGAAGTCCCGCACGAGGGCGGCGAAATCCAGCCGCCGCCGCAGGAGGAAGTCCCGCCGCCGCAGGAGGACAAGTTCGAGAAGCTTTTCGGCGCGCCGCTCCCGAAGGACGCGGAATCGCTCCTTCCCGGGCGCAAGGCCGGCGCGGCGCGCAATCCGCTCGACGACAGGCTTTCGTCCGTCGAGAGCGGCGACGGCGAGGTGTCCGCGCCCTTCAAGGCGGCGTTGCGCCGTGCGGAGGAGAAGCGCATCTTCAACGATATGACGCTGATGTTCGAGCGGGGGAAAGACCGCCCCGTCCGAGACAACGCGTCGCTTGTGAAGACCGGAAGCCTTGAAGATCCAGAGCATTTCAAGCCGGCGCAGAGGACGGAGAACTTCACGTTCGCCGCCGCGAAGCTGCCGCAGCCGGAACGCAAGGCGACAAGCGACCTGGCGTGGAATCTCGTCAAGCACGCGGCCATGGGCGACGCGGCGGCGGTGAAGGCGCTCGCCGCGGAGAACCTGCACGCGCTCCTTCTGATGGCGGCGGATCCCGCCGGCGCGGCGGCGTTCTTCCCGGCAGGGCTCGTGGCGGACGCGAAGGGGCTTGTCGCGTCGCTCGCGATAGAGCTGAAGGCCGCGGCCAAGGCCGGCACGGGCCGCACCATCGACTTCCGTTCGTTCACGCCCGGCGACGAAGAGGCGCTCAAGGCGATGTTCGGGCGCGTGAAGAACCCGCAGGCGGCGGACGCGCTCGCGGACGCCTTCACGAGAGTCCTCCGCGAATGCGTGAGAGCCACCTCCCCCGAAGCGCTGAAGGCCGCGGGCGCCGCGATCGGCGACGCGTCGGCGGAAACGCTCGCCGCGTTCGCGCGGAAAGACCCGCTGGCGCTCGTGGCGTTCGCGTCGGGCGACGCGAAGATCGCCGGCCGCAACGCCGCGCAGACCGCAGAGCTGAAGGCGGCGGTGATCAAGACCTTCAAGGAGACGACAGGCAGGACGACGCTCGCCGATGCGACGCTCGCGGAGTTCGACGCGTTCGCGAAGAAGTGCGCGGAAGGCGCGTTCGACAAGACCTTCGCCGCCGTCGCGGCGCGCAACGAACTCCTCGAGACGGACCTCTACCGCAGCACGGCCGGCAGCAAAGACAAGCTCAAGTCGGCCTCGCTGCCGTCGAAAGACCTTGGCGCCGTGCCGAAGGCCGCGCAGACCGCGGAAGCCAGGAAAGGCGACATCGTGGGCGGAATCACGCTGCGCGTGCCGGAGCTGCTCGACACCGACGCGCCGCGCCCGCGCGACGCGACGCCGGCGGACATGCGCAACCTCGCGGCGGACCTCTTCGAGGCGGCGGAGGCCATCATCTGCAAGGCGCCCGGCGCCTCGCCGGAGGCCTTCCGCAAGATCATGCTCGGGAACATCGACGCGTTCTGCCGGCTCATCGACAACTCGCATGCCGTGGCCGACGCGGTGGTGCCGGAGCTGCGCGGGCTCGTTGGCGCCGCGATGGCCGAGGTCCGCGAGACCATGCGCGCGGCGATAGCGGCCGCGCTCGGCAAAGAGATACGGGACGTGCGCCCCGTCGAGATCAAGCAGTATCTCCAGAAGACGGACCTCGCGAAAGACGCGGCCGCGGCCGCGGCGATGGACAAGGTCGCGCAGGCCTTCGGGAAACTCGCCGACGAGAGCGCCAAGGCGCTGCAGGCCTACGTGAACGGGCTGTGCCGCCTCGACCCGGAGGCGGAGATCGCCTCGGAATACGACAAGATGACCCCGGCGGAGATCACGGAGAGCCTTTCGAAGAAGACGCTGGACGACATCCTCGACGACCCTGTGAAAGACTCGACGCGGCCCGGGATGCTCGCATTCCAGAAGAAAGTGCTCTCCACCTACTTCACGACGGTTTCGCGCGCCCGCAAGGCGGGGGTCCTGTCCTCCGCGCTCAGGAACGCGCCGGAGGCGGCGGATGCGGGGAGCGTCGCGGGGAAGACGAAGTTCCTTTCCGCGATCTTCCTCGGCGCGGGTCCGCTGATGCAGAAGACGCTGCAAGGCATCGACCGCCGCGTGATGGGTCCGCACGGCGGGGCTATCGACGTGCTCAAAAGCTCCATTCCGCCGATTCCCGGCGAATACATCGTATCCAAGCTCGAAGGAATCGCCAAGAACAATCCCGGCAAGTACGAGAGGCTCGTCAAATCCGACGGCCAGCTGTTCATCCCGCTCGGCGCGGCCACGGTCGGCCAGGCGGTCAAGTGCTCCTTCATGACTGCGGAAGGGCGGATGGAAGAGGTCATCGTCAAGATCCTGCGCCCCGGCGTGAAGGAGCGCTTCGACGAGGACGTGGAGATATTCGGCGCCGTCGCGAAGCAGATACCCTCCGTAGGCACGGCCTGGAAGGCGCGCGTCAAGACGATAGCCGGCGAGTTCGACTTCCGCGTGGAGGCGAAGAACATCAAGGACGGCCAGGTCTACGAAGTCCGCGACAACCGCTACGCGAAGGTGCGCGACAAGAAGACCGGCAAGATGGTCCCCAAGATCGATCCCAAGACGCGCAAGTTCGTCTTCGCCCCCGGCGCGGAGAACACCTGGACGGTCTCCGCGATGAAGACGCCGGCGGGCGTCAAGCAGACCGCCGACGTGCTCGTGGGGAGCGTCGCGCCCGGAAAGCCCTTCGACAAAGTCCTCGCGAAGCAGACGCATGACATCCACGCCCTCTTCGCCGGCGTCTTCGAGACCGACGCAGACGGCAGGATCGTACGGAAGGACGGCAAGCCGTCCGTCCGCAAGGACATGTCCGCCGCGGGCTTCCTCGCCATCCGCAACAAGATCGCCAAGGCCGTGGAGGACATATCCCAGAGCGGCCTGTACTTCAAGCAAGTCGTGTGGAAGTGGGTCGACGAGGCGCTCTTCAAGTCGGGCACGATGCACAACGACGTGCACACCGGCAACATCATGCTCGACATGCGCGGGCAGCGCGCCACCTTCATCGACTTCGGCAACCTCGTGAAGCTCGACCCCGAAGAGCGCGTCCTGCTGCTCAAGATGGTCGCGGCCTCCGCCGCCAAGCACACCATGTTCTTCGTGGACACGTTCGGCGAACTCCTCGCCAGAGAAACGGGGGGGCAGGACGCGTTCAAGGCGAAGAAAGACAAGATCGAGGCCGCGGTCCGGCAGGTCATCCACAAAGGCCTGGCGGAGGCGGACACCGGCTACCGCTTCCAGGCCATACTCTGCGAGCTGCAGAAGCTCGGCGTGGCCATCCCGCCGAAGGTCGCCGCGTTCGCCGAAGGCCTGACCCGCCTGCAGAACTGCCACGAGGAGATATCCGAGCTCCTGCAGGAGGCGGAGTCGCTCTACAACGCCTACGAGGAGTCGATCGTCCGCGGCAACCCCGTCCTCGCCCCCCGCGACCCGGAGGACGCCATCGGCAGGCTGCTCGACCTTCTGGCCAAGCCGGACGGCATCAAGACGCTCGTGCACCTGAGCGACAGCCAGACCCCGCTGGGCAAGGCGCTCTACGACGCGCGGATGGACGCCACGGGCCTGGCCTGGACCGGAATGGACAAGAAAGTGAAAGGCTCGCTCGTCGAAAAGATGCGCGAGGCGATGAAGGAAGAGGAAAGCCTGCCCGGCGACGACAAACTCGCGCATCTCGTCTCCATGGTGTCGCGCCACGTGGACGGGGCCGCAAAGGCGGAGATCGAAGACGCGCTGGCGGACTACGCCTCGAAGAAGCGCAGCCTCCGCGCGGCGACGCTTTCCGGCTCGGCCGGCGCCGACGCCCTCCGCGATGCGCTCGCCAAGGCCGCCGACAGGCTCGAGCGCGCCGTGGCCAAGGGCGTCGAATCCATCGACATGGCGCTCAACGACCTGACCGACGCGAAACCGCCGGCGGAAAACGACTTCTCGACCGAGACCGCGGCGGAAATCTTCGCCGACATCGTGAGCGACAACATCGACGCCGTCAAGAAGTCCTTCTCGGGCCTGATCGAAAAGGGCAGGCTCATACTGTCCTTCTCCAGCGCCGAGAAGGACGACGTGAACCACCGCCACGACGGCCACAGGAAGACAAGGACCGACAGATTGTAGTGGAAAAGCGCGGAAGGGGCGCCCCGGGTGCAACCTTCCGCCGCCTTCCGTGTAGAAAACCCGTAAAAGGAAACGATTCCGGCCCAAAAGGAGAAAAAGCCATGCCGATAAACTTCGCGAACGTGAACATCTCGCTGAGGCAGTTCCAGGAAATATCGTCCGGCAAGTACAACGCCGGCGAGATGCGTCTGACAAGCGACCATTCGCTGGGGAAGATCAACAACTCCGTGGGCAGCCCGGACAAGAACGACACGTCCCTTTCGCACGCCGAGGTGCTCGCCATCAAGTACGCCTTCGTGAAAGCCCTGCGGCAGAACGGCGTGGCCGCGGAGGAAATCGGCCGCGTGCGCCGCGAACTCGGGCTCGAGCCCGACGGCGCCACCGACACGTCCCTCGCGCTGCGGAGCGTCCGTCCCCTTTCCCGCCAGACGGTCCGGGAAATCCTGGACCGCAACGCGGAGACGCTGAACGGGCACGCCGGCGCCGGCACGATCCGTTCGCACGCCGAATTGTACGCGCGCTATTCCGAAGAGGTGCGCGCGGGCTTCGCGCAGACGCGCCGCGAGACGAACGCAATTATGATGCGGGCGCGCAAGCTGCTTCCGGACCGCCGCATCGTGGACGTGCAGTGCGTGATCGCCGGGAACGTGGCCTTCGCCACGGAGGAGCAGCGCGCGCGCCTGATCGACGTCGCGGAGCGCCAGAAGGCGTTCATCATGGAATCGAGCAACGGCAATCCGCCCGACGGGCCGGACGCCACGCTGCTCTATCCCATCCCGGAGAACGGCCTGCAGCTGTCGCTACCGCTCGGCACGAGCCAGGCCGGCTACGTGAAGAAGCTCGACGACATGCTCGTGTTCCTGCGCGGCAGCCGCCATCCATCCGCCGAGACGCTTGCGGTGCGCAGCGGATACCGCAAGGCGACGGCCGCCGGCCCGGAAGCGGTGTCCGCCTGGTTCGCCGGCCTCGCGAACGACCAGCGCGCCGCGTTCAAGGCGCGCACGATCGCGATCGGGCTGCTTTTGGACGGCGGCGTGGACGACTGGGAGACGCTTTCGCTCGTGAACCGCGTTTCAGACGACGCCGCGCTCGCGCTCGCGACGCACCTCGCCAACCACCAAGGCGAGGGCCTGCGCGGCGACGCCCTGCGCCAGAGCCCGGCGGTGGCCGCGCTCGCCGGGCAGATCGCGCAGCAGCCCGTTCCGGAGGACAGCCAGGCCTACGTGCCCGTCCTTTCGCCGCAGGAGGCCAACGCCAACATGCGCGCCGTCCTGAAGGGCAACGGCGTGGGGTGCTTCGACACGCGCGAGACGGACATGATACAGGCCGGAGTGCGCGCCGCCCTGACGGCGCGCTTCGGGGCGAACGTCTACAGGGCGAACGCGACGTTCCAGTCCATCGCCCAGCCTTCCACGGTGGAGCGCGCGTTCACCGCGCTGGGATATCCCGGCGCCGCACGCCTGACGGCAGAGCAGATACAGGCCGCGATCATCGGGCAGGCCGAGTCCGACACCGCGCGGATGTTCCTGTCGAAGACGCTCGAGCCGATGGTCCAGGCGGCCGGCGCCCCCGCCTTCGACGCGGTCAGCCTCGCAACCCAGCTCTTCCGCCGCCATCCGCAGTTCAAGGCGCGCCTCTCCGCCGCGCAGTCGCCGGAGCAGGCCCGCTCAATCGTAGACAGCTACCGCCCCGAGATCGAAGGCGGCATACGCCGCATGCTCACGGTGAAGCGCTGCCGCGAACAGGCGAAAGTCTGGTACCGCGAGAGGCTCGCCGGCGAGCTGGGCGTCCCCGTCTCGGCCCTGGAAGGCCGCGGCGTGATCAACATCCAGCGGTTCAGCACGAAGAGCGGACTCCTCGGAGCCGACATCGAGGCCGGATTGAACAACGCCGCCACCGACGGGCAGATAGAGCTGGCCTTCCGCGGCCTGGCGAACGTATCGGCGGACGTGCGCATCAACCTGATGCGCCAGACGGACAGGCTTGAAATCCCCGGCGACGCGCGCGACATCCTGAAGAACCAGATACTCACGCTCGACAAGGTGGCGGGGTTCGACATGCAGGCGCTGAAGCTGCGCGCCGACGACATACAGGTCGACGGCCTCGTGTACGCGCTCTCCTCGGGCGCTTCGCGGGACAAGGTGCTGGAGGCGATGGGCGCCATCGGGCAGACGGTCATGGCCCAGGCCGTAGCCGTATACAACGGCAAGCAGGTCGGCAGCGACGAAATCGGCGCCGCGGCGAACCTGCTCGTGACGCTCACGCTCGCCAAGCGCCCCGGACTGATCGACATGGTCCGCGAGTTCTTCGCGCAGCCGGAGAACGCGGAGATGAACTTCCTCCATCTCGAAGGCGTGGCCGCGCGCTCCGCGACGTTCCAGATCTTCAAGCCGGACATCCCGGCGGCGGAGTCCAACGCCGAAATCGCCGACGCGATCGGCAGGCCCGGACTCCCGTCGTTCCACGCCCAGGCCGTCAACCTCGCGCTGGCCGATCTCGGGCTCGGCGGCCTTCCGCCGGACGGGAAGGCCAGGCTCCTTTCCGGCCCGGCGGGCCAGGAACTCGCGCGGATGGTGCGCGGCGCGCATCTGGCCGTCACGCCGTCGCAGCTCCGCGCGCTCGCGCGGACGGCGTTCGCCGACGCCGCGGCCTCGGCGCAGATCGAATCCCTGTTCGTCGGGCTTTCCAAGGCCGAAGGCCGCGAAATATCCGCCGGCGCGGCGCGTCTGGCGAAGGACGTGTTCGCCAGCCGCTACCCCGGCCTGTTCCAGAAGGTCAAGACCGCGGTCTCCCTCGCCGGCACGTTCGGGGAGAACCCCATGACGGCGGCGGAGATGGTCCTCACGGTCCGTTACGACGAAGTGTCGGCGGTGCTCGGGATGTTCCATGAAATCGAGGCTGCGGACGCCGCGGCCCTCGACACCGCCGTCCGCGGAATCGCCGCGCGGGCCGGCCTCGAGGAAAGGTTCGTCCGCGAACATCTCGACGCCGGCGCGCTGCTCGCCGGAAGCGGCGGCAGCCTCGCCGCGCTCCGCGACAGCCTGCGCGACAGGCTTTCCAACCCCGCCACGGAGATATCCGCCGGCGACGTCGCGGACGTCAGGAACCAGGCCGCGGCCGCGGTCGAAGCATTCGTCGCCGCGAAGGCCGCCTTCATCGCCGAGGTGGACCGCATGCCGGTGTCCGAGGCCGCGCGCGGCTCGTTCATAGCCGACGCCCTCTCCGGCAGGGACCGCACGGATCCCGAGCTCCCCGCCGCCGCCGGACGCATCATGCAGCGCCCCGAGATGGCCGTGGCGGTCAACTTCGCCAAGAGCACGCTCGAGGCCGGGAAGGTGGCGGCATACACCGACGAAGAACTCCTCGTGATGTTCGAGAACATAGGCGCGCGCATAGACGCCGCGATCGATGCGGAGCTTTCCGCCGAAAAGCGCGCCGCGATGGACGAAGCGGCCCGCGCCCTGCTGCGCAGCCTCATCTACGCATCGTTCGTGGACTGCTGCGGCCCGGCGCTCGCGGGCGGGGCGGAGCGCCTCGCGGCGGCCTGCCGCTTCGAGACGCTCGACGCCGCGGCGGCG
>CADCBS010000038.1 GCA_902799715.1 uncultured bacterium
CAGCCCGCGCCGGACATCCGCCACGGGAACCCGCCGCCGCGGCGCGTGAGGACCAGCCTTTGCCAATGCTACGGCGTGGCAGGCAACGCGCCCTGCCGATATTCTACACGTTCTTTCTTGTACTAAATCAAAGTTATCCTCATTCACGTTCCCGTGCGAAGTGTGGGCGGGGATAGACGGCTTTTGCCGCATGGGCGAGAAACAATTTTGGGGCGATTCCGCGATTTCGCTCGCTTGCTGCTTTTGCCGCATGGGCGAGAAACAATTTTGGGGCGATTCCGCGATGTCGCGCGCTTGCTACTTTTGCCGCACGGGCGCGGAAACAATTTCGGGGCGATTCCGCGATTTCGCGCGCTTGCTGCTTTTGCCGCACGGGCGCGGAAACAATATGGTATAATCTTCCGCATGGGAAAACAGGGACCATGCCTTTCCGCCGGGCGCCGCGCCATTCCGCGGCGGCAGGAGGCGGAATGACGGCGGAAAAGGATTTCGCCGCGGCGTTCCGCGAAATGGGGCCGGCGGAGATGCGCGAAGCGTCGCGCGCGGCGGAACTGGCGGAGTGGCGCAGGACGAACCGCCATTGCGGATGCTGCGGCGCCGCGATGTCGCAGCATCCCGACCCGGACGAACGTGCGATGCGGTGCACGGCGTGCGGCTACACGGCGTATCCCGGAATCGCGCCGGCTGTGATCGCGCTCGTGGAAAAGGACGGCGAAGTCCTGCTGCAGCGCAACACGCACTACAAAGGCCGTGCATGGACGCTTGTGGCCGGATTCGTGGATCCGGGGGAGAACCTCGAAGACGCGGTCCGGCGCGAAATACGCGAAGAAGCCTCGATCGAAGTGTCGGATCTGCGCTATTTCGGCTCCCAGACGTGGCCGTTCCCTTCGAACATCATGATAGGATTCCGGGCGAAATACGCCTCGGGCGAACTGAAGCCCGACGGGGGAGAAGTGACGGCGTCGGGGTGGTTCGGGCGCGACCGCCTGCCGGAGATACCGCGCCGCGGCTCGATCGCGCGCGCGATGCTCGACGCATGGATGTCGGAACAGGGCGGCGCGGCGGGCCGAATTATGGTAAAATAGCGGCCATCGAAAGGAAGCCAATGGGAAGAACGTACAATTTCTCGCCTGGTCCGGCCATGATGCCGCTCGACGCCCTGCACGAAGCGCAGGAGAATCTGGTGGACGCATACGGCACGGGCATGTCCGTGATGGAGATGCCGCACAGGGGGCCGGAGTTCACCGCCATCCGCGACGAAGCCGTGGCGCTGTTCAAGGAACTCGCCGGCATCGGCGACGAATATTCCGTGGCGTTCATCCCGGGCGGGGCGTCGATGCAGTTCGCGATGCTGCCGCTGAACTACCTGGGGCAGGGACGCTCGGCCGACTACGTAAACTCCGGCGCGTGGGGATACAAGGCTCTCAGGCAGGCTCTCGCCGCGGGCGACGCCGCCACGGCGGCCGACACGCGCCGCAGCGCGCCCGCGCGGATGCCGCGTCCGGACGAATGCAAGTGGAGCGAAAACGCGGTCTACGCGCACATAACGACTAACGAGACGATCGCAGGCGCGCAGATGAAAGATATCCCGGAACCGCCGGCGCCGCTCGCGGCGGACATGTCGTCGGACATTTTCGCCGTGCCGCGCGACTACACGAAGTTCGCCCTTTTCTACGCCGGGGCGCAGAAAAACCTGGGCCCTGCGGGCATGGCCGTCGTGGCGTTCCGGCGCGACTTCGCCGCCTCGGCGTCGCCCTCCGTCCCGGAGATACTGCGCTACAGCACGTATATCGACGAACATTCCCTATACAACACCCCGCCGTGCTGGTGCATATACATGACGCTCCTGACCCTCCGCAGGCTGAAGAAGGAAGGTCTGGAGACGGTCTTCGCGCGGAACGCGCGCAAGGCGGCGAAGCTGTACGCCGCGATAGACTCCTCCGGCTTCTGGCGCGGCACGGCGGATCCGGAATTCCGTTCGGTCACGAACGTCACGTTCCGCCTGCCGTCGGAGGAGCTGGAATCGCTCTTCGTGAAGCAGGCGGCCGACCTGGGCATGACCGGCCTGCGCGGGCACAGGTCGGCCGGCGGCCTGCGAGCGTCGATATACAACGCCTTTCCGGAGGAGGGCGTGGACAGGCTGGCGGAATTCATGAAAGAGTTCGAGCGCAAGAACGGCTGAGGCGCGGCGCACGCGCGGGATCTGGACATGACGGCCATAGTAGACTACAAGGCGGGAAACCTGACATCGGTGAAACTCGCGCTGGCGGCGGCCGGCGCGGAGGCGGAAATCGTACGCGACCCCGCGGCCCTGCGCCGCGCGGAACGGATCGTGTTCCCGGGCGTGGGCGCGGCGGCGAGCGCGATGGAGAACCTGCGCGCAGGCGGGCTGGACTCCGCCGTGCGCGAGGCGGCGCTTTCCGGCAAGCCCTTCCTGGGGATATGCCTCGGGATGCAGATACTTTTCGGGCGCAGCGAAGAAGACGGCGGCGTGGACTGCCTGGGCATCCTGCCCGGGCGCGTGCGCCGCTTCCCGGACGGCACGGGCGACAAGATTCCGCAAATCGGGTGGAACGACATCACGGCGGACGACCCGCAGGGATTCGTCAAGACGTCCGAAGAATACTATTTCGTCCATTCGTACTACGTGGAAAAGAATCCCTGCACCGTGGCGACGGCGTTCCACGCAGGCGTGGAATTCTCCGCCGCCGTGAGGAAAGGCGCGCTGTTCGCCACGCAGTTCCATCCTGAGAAATCCGGCAAGCTGGGCCTGTCGCTGCTGCGGGCGTTCCTCGCCGCGCCGGCAGGCGATCCGCCGCGAGGTGGCCAATGCTGAAGAAACGAATCATTCCGTGCCTAGACGTGCGCAACGGCCGCGTCACGAAGGGCGTGAAGTTCAAGAACAACATCGACCTGGGCGATCCCGTGGAGATGGCCGTGCGGTACTCGGACGGCGGAGCCGACGAACTGGTGTTCTACGACATCACGGCTTCGGCCGAGCGCCGCCCCATCGACATCGGCATGGTGGCGGCGGTCGCTGAATCGGTGCGCATCCCGTTCGCCGTGGGCGGCGGCATAGGCTGCGTGGCCGACATGGAACGCGCGATACTGGCGGGCGCGGAGAAGGTGTCGGTGAACTCGCTCGCCGTGCGGAACCCGTCCATCATCGCCGAAGGCGCCCGCGCGTTCGGTTCGCAGTGCATAGTGCTGGGCATGGATCCGGTGAAAAGCGGAAAGACGCCGAGCGGATACGAGATAACGACCCGGGGGTTCCGCGAAGCGACCGGCATCGACGCGATCGAGTGGGCGAAGCGCGCGGAAGGTCTCGGCGCCGGCGAAATAGTGGTGAACTCCGTCGACGCCGACGGCACGCGCGCGGGATTCGAGCTTGAGATCACAGGCGCGATAGCGCGCAGCGTGGGCGTGCCGGTGGTGGCGAGCGGAGGCGCGGGCAAGCCCGCGGATTTCGCGGAAGCGTTCCGCGAAGCGTCGGCCGACGCCGCGATAGTCGCCGGCATGATACACTCCGGCGAATGGACGATAGCGCAGATAAAGAAAGAGCTGGCGGAGGCCGGAATCCCTGTGCGGACGACCTGGTAGCAGGGTGTGCTCCGGCGGCGCGGCGGCTCAGCGGGCGCCGTGTATGTTGCCGCGCGCCGGATGCGATTTCGACTTCTTCGCCGGCGGCAGTTTCAGGAACGTGGCGAATCTAAGCGCCTCGGCCGGGATTTCATCGCCGTCCGTGGGCGGCATTTCGGAAAGAGGCGGCGGCGGCTCGGCGCGGTTGCGGTGCGCCGCCGGCGGGGGATTCACAAGCGCGCGCAGCGCTTCGGCGAAATCCTCGAGCCCCGAGCGCGCGCCTTCCGCGCACGAGACGCATACAGGCTCCACTCCGGTCTCCTTGACGAAACGGGAAAGGTTTTCGCGGGCCTCAGGCAGATCCATCTTGTTGGCCACGACCAGCGCCGGGCGGTCTGCCAGCTCCGCGGAGTATTCCTCGATCTCCGCGTGGAGCTTCACGTAGTCCGTCCAAGGCTCGCGCGCGTCGGCGCCGGCCATGTCGATCACGTACACAAGCACGCGCGACCGTTCGAGATGCTTCAGGAAATCCAGCCCCAGTCCGACGCCGCGCGCCGCGCCTTCGATTATGCCCGGCACGTCGGCGATGCGGATTTCCGCCCAGTCCTTGAAGCGCACGACGCCCACGATCGGGTTCAGCGTAGTGAAAGGATACGAGGCGATCTTCGGCCGGGCGGAGGACATTGCCGCGAGCAAGGAGGATTTTCCGGCGTTCGGGAAACCGAGAAGCCCGGCGTCGGCTATCGTTTTCAGCTCGAGGCGCACGCGCCGCTCCTCTGCGGGGCCGCCTGGCGTATGCTCGACAGGGGCCTGGTTCACGGAAGACTTGAACTTCACGTTGCCCAGTCCGCCGGCGCCGCCCTTGGCCGCTATGAAAGTCTGTCCGTCCTTGACGATGTCGGCAAGGAGTTCGCCGGTGTCGGCATCGGAAATCTGGGTTCCGCACGGAACGGGCACCACGAGGTCCTTGCCGCGGCGTCCGTACCGCTGGCGCCCGGAGCCGTCCACGCCGTTCTCCGCGAAAAGGCGGGGCTGGAAATAGATTGAAATAAGGGAGTTTACGTGGTTGGAGCCCTTGAACACGACGTCGCCGCCGCGTCCGCCGTCGCCGCCGTCGGGCCCGCCTTCCATGACAAGGGCCTCGCGGCGGAAAGAACAAGACCCGTCCCCGCCTTTGCCAGACCGGACTTGGGCGACCGCTTGGTCTATGAAAGCCCTGGTCTTCATCGCGGGGTGCGGGTCTCGCTTCGTGAGTGCGGGCGCAAGCGCCCGTGCCGTCAGGCGGTCTGCGCGGGGACGATCGTCACGAAACGGCCGTCCTTCACGAATTTCACCTTGCCGTCCTTGAGGGCGAAGAGGGTGAAATCGCGGCCGGTGCCGACGTTGGCGCCCGCGTGGATCTTCGTGCCGCGCTGGCGGACGATGATGGATCCGGCCTTGACGGTTTCGCCGTCATAGCGCTTCACGCCGAGATACTTGGGGTTGGAATCGCGCCCGTTGCGGGCAGATGCTGAAGTGGCCATTGGTTTTCTCCTTCACGCCTTCAGGCGATGGCTTTGACCGTGGCGACGGTGAGCTGCTGGCGGTGGCCGACTTTCCGGCGTTCGCCTTTGCGGCGCTTCATCTTGAAGTTGATCACCTTTTCGCCGCGCTTCACGGCGTCGACCGCAAGCGTGACGGACGCGCCTTCGACGTAGGGCGCGCCGACTTTGAGCGTAGTCCCGTCGGAAACGGCGCAAACCGTGTCCAAAACTACTTCCTGCCCGGGCTCCGTGCCGAGCTTCTCTATTTCTATCGTGTCGCCGGCCTTCACAAGCACCTGCTTGCCGCCGGTCTCAAGAACTGCATAGGCTTCCATGGATACCTCACATGATACGGCGTTTCGGAGTCTATCCCGCGAAACGCGAAAAGGTAATATACCAAAAAACCCGCCGCGAAGTCAACACCGCGTTTGCCGAAAATCGAAAATCCCGGCGCGTCCGCGTTTTCCGTCCGCGCGCGCCGGGACCGCGCATAGATTGACGATGCGTTTCGATGGTGGTATCCTTGCACAAGACCAAGAGAGGAGTACCGCATGAAACAGTGGATCGAGGGATTGGCGGCGGCAGCGGCGATGGCGGCGGCGGTCGCGGCCGGAGCGGACGGCGACTGCCTGCAGCGCGGCCGCGACGGACAGGGCGACGTGCGCCACGCGAGCTTTCTCGGCAAGGACGGCAAATGGAGCGAGGGGCGCGCGTTCGTGCGCTCGCTGCGCTCGCGCCCGCAAAAAGGGCTCACGCCCGAAGAGCGCCAGTCCGCCGACATGGCGGAGTTCGCGCTTCTGCGGCACGACATGGCGAAAAACAGGGCCAGGTGCATAGAATGCCTAAAGGCGGTCTGCGACGCCGGGCCGCGCAGCTTCTGGGGGTGGGCGGCCTGGACTTTCCTGACAGATCTTGGCGTGAAAGCCCCCATGCCGGAGAAGGATCCGCTGCGCGGGCTGGGCAAGTTCGGCGACGGCGTGGTGAACATGGTTCCCGCGCGCCTTTCGCCCGGCGCGAAGCCGCCGGCAAAAGGCGCGGCGGCGAAGATGCTGGCCGCGGAAACGGCGAAGTTCGATCCAGCCGCGCTCGCCCCGCGCGACCTGGAGCCTGGATCGGAGAAAAGGCGCGCCGTGCTGCGCGCGCGCCTCGTGCGGATTTGCGGGACGGACGCGATCGACGCCATCCTCGGCGCCGAAGGCGGCGCAGCCCTTTTCGCAAGGCTGTGGAACGACGACGCCGTGCTGGAGGATTTCCTGCTTTCAGGCCCGGTGCCGGCCCCGGACCAGGCGCTTGAAACGCTGATGACGCTTTTCCTGAACGACGCGAAGGAGGGATGGTCGCGCACGGATACCGGACGGCGCGCGACCGTGGCCGCCGCGATCAACGCGCGCAAAGGCGACAGCATCGACGACACCGTGCGCCACTGGGCCGCGTTCCGCCGCATCGGCACGTCCGGGCGCTTCGTGGAGTCCGCCGGACGGCGCGACTGCCGCGAATGGCGCTTCATCGTCCGCAGGCCGTCGGACCCTGCCGACATCCTGTACCTGAACACCACGCGCAAGTTTCCGGCGCGGTACCTGCGCAACGTCGGGCTGAAGGGCGTCCCGTACCGCAAACGCAACTGTTTCGCCACAAGCAAATGGGCGCGGAACGACGAGTTCCTGCGGCCCTGGACCGCGTCCGGGCTGCCGCGGCAGTATCTGCGCTCGCGCGTCGGCGGCGTATGCACCGAACAGGCAATGTGGGCCGCTCTCTGCGCAAACGCCCACGGCCTGATGGCCGAGCGCGCCGGACAGCCCGGGCACTGCTGCTGGCTCCTGCGCGGCGAAGACGGCAACTGGAAAATCATCGCCGGCGTGCGCCCGCACACCGCAGGCGTATTCTCGCTGTGGGGATCCGGCTTCCAGTACATACAATCCACCGAACTCGCCTTCTCCGACCGCAGGCGCCACGACGTGTCCGAACTTCTCCTGTTCGCAGGGCGCCCCCGCGACGCCGCGATGCACTGCCCGTACAACTGGACCGCGTGGCGCGCGTGGACCGACTCGCTGAAGGCCCGCAATGCGTCTGCGGAGGAATGGCGGGAATACATCGGCAAACTCGTGGAGCTTGCGCCGGAATGGCGGCTCCCGGCATGGGATTTCGCATGGGAGGCCGTCCAGGCGCTCGAAGAGCGGAACGTCGGCGCCGATGCGCTGGCGCGCGAGGTCGTGCGCGTGTTCCGCGGCCTGCCCCAGCCGAAACGCCCGATCGCGGAGGAGATGGACTACAGAAAGCACGCGCTCAAACGGTTCCTCCGGCCGTTCCGCGGGAACGCCAGGCTTACGATGGAAATACTCGCCGCCGCGCTCGACGCCAACAAGGAGAGTCCGCGCTATTTCCCCGCGATTTTCGGATACGCGATGGAACGGTGGGCGAAAGACGGCCGGAACCTCGACGCGTTCTTCGCAATGGCGGCGGAGCGTATCGGAAGCGGAGGAGAGAAAGGCGGCCGCATAGACTGGCGGCGTCTGTGCTCGATGAAAGGGTGCCTCGACGACCGCGCCTCATTCCGCATGATGGCCGGGTTCAGAAACGCCGCCGAGCCGCCGGCGGGGCCGGCTTCGGTCCCGCAGACGGACTACGGCGCCAGCCTCGCCTCGCACGACGCGCTCGTGCGCATATCGTCAAGCGGCAAAGGCGACACGCCCGAGGATCGCGCACGCGTGTCCGACGCCACGCCGTACGATCCGGCCCGCGAAGGGCTTTTCGCCACCGGCGCGGAAAACGATCCCTGGGTCATTGTAGAGCTGGCGGGCGACGTGCAGATCGCCGGCGTCACGCTGTCGGGCGACTGCACCGGACTCAAGCTCTGGACGTCCGGCGACGGCAAGGAGTGGAGCGAAGCCGCCGTTTCCGGAGGGGACGACACCGGATGGCGCATCGACCTTCGCGAGGCGCCGCCGCAGGCGAAATACGTGAAAGCCGGCCGTCCCGGCGGCGGGAAGCCGCTGAAACTCCGCAAGATGCTCGTATACGGCAACCGCCTTTTCTGAACACCGCGCACGCGGCGAAACGCTCCTTCGCCCTTGCACCGGGAATGCGGCCGGCGCGGCCCGCGTGAATGGCGAATGCGGCATCAGCCGGCACTGCCGGACCAGCGCCTGAGCAGCCGCCAGAATGCACGGGCCCGAAGCCGCTGCGGCCCGCCGGCCCCGGTCGCCGGCGTCAATACGCGGCCGTATCCTCTATTTCGACAAGGACGAACTCCGTGCCGTTCCATTCGAGGTAGATCACGACGCCGCGGCTGACAGGGTCGGCATCGTAGCCGAAATACAGGAACACGGGTATCGAATAGAGAATCGAGCCTTCGTCCTCGAACGGAACGAGAACCGTCGACGCGGACGCCTTGCCGTATTTGACCGTCGCCTTTCCGCCTGCGGAGAACTTGACCTCCATCAGCGTCGTGCCGTCCGTGCCGGGCAACTCGAACTTCATCGGCTTCGCCTTGGCGAATTTCGCCGCCAACGTCTTCCACGGCTCTTCCTTCCACATGTTCCTGCTTCCGGTCCAGCCGTCGAGGCCGAAGTGCATGCCGCCGAGACTGAGAAAGCCGTAGCCGTCAGGCCCGATTTCATAGTCGACCTGCGCGACGCCACGGGCAGACTCGTCCACCACATCATTTTCGATCGACACCGGATATGTCACGGTCACTCCGCGGATCTTGCCGGTCAGGCGTCCGGTCAGGACTTCGTTCTCGCGGTCGTAGCAGTCGAAGTATGCCGCGGACAGCGACGGTATTTCGGCTTCGCTTGAGACCACCGGCGGGAATTTGCAAGTCATCTTGCCGTTCGCCGCCACCGCCAACGTCGCGATTCCTCCTGCGATTCTGTGTTCCGCCGAAGGCTCGTAGCAATCGCCGAGGCAATTATAGCATCCGTACACGGCACCTTCGAAAACGCCCACAGCCCATGCCGGAAGCGGCTCCACGACGATATTGACCGTATACTGGGCCTTGGACTTGCCGGCTGTCGTGACAGTGAACACCGTCTTCGACGGAATATACGCGCCGTTCTTGTCCTTCTTCGAAGCCTGAGAAGGAACACCCGACACGGTATAGACGCCTGTCGCCTTGTCCTGCTTCATGGACAGTCCGCGCGGAAGCCCCGCCACAGCGACGGAAACCTGCGTTATCGCTTCCGGCGCGAATTGCCATTCCACGTAAACGCCGGATGTCACAGTAATGTTGGTGGACTCGCCGAGCGGCATGCAATCCGCAACGTATTCCGCATTTTCGTAATAGTGCGACGGTCTGCACGGATCAATGCACGGATACAAGTCGTTGCAGCGATCGAAGCATCCTGTAAAGCATGCATGCAACGCGATGGAAGCCGCATCCTCGGCAAGCGTGGCGAACTTGGCCGTGAACGTCCGGTTGGACGGCTCGGTGACAAACTGCCAGGAGGCGAGCTGCGACATCATGGCATCACCCTCGTCAAACCATCCTGCGAACACGCATCCCTTGTCCGGGACGGCCTTCAGCGAGACCTTCTTGCCGCTTGGATAGAATCCGCCGCCTGTCGCCTTTCCGGATGCGCCGCTGCCCGGATTCAACTCCGCCGTCAAGACGGTCAACTCGGGGAATTCGACAATGAACGTAGACGTGCACAGGCGTGTTTCCTTGCCGCGCTTCGCAGTGAACGTCACGGTGAAATACCCGGCCTTCGTGGCCACGCCGGCCAGCGTCTTGCCCTTTGCATCGAACTTTACTCCGGGCGGGAGACCGGAAAGCGTCAGCTTCCAGCCGTCCATGTCAAGCGCTACGAACTCGTTGTGGAGCGAAGGAGGAACGCCGCCGGGAAGCAGGTACGAGTCTTCGAAGTCGAGAGGAATCCCGTCGAGACCCCATCTGATGTTCGGCACGATGATATTGAACTTCCTCACGGCAACGGCCTTCGACCAGGATGCCGAAGCGGAAACCGTAACCGGGTAGATTCCCGGCTTCTTGCAGGATCCCGTCAGGAGAAGCGTCTTGGCATTGAACACGATTCCGGGCGGCAGCCCCTTGACGGTCACCTTCGGGAATGCGTCGGATTCAATGTAGTAGCCCAGATCGAAAGCTCCGCCTTCAAACGTGCCATCGGTCGTGAGCGTCTGGTCGGGGATTTCGCATATCGACACCGGGTGCAAGGACCCGATGCTTCTGAACCGCGCCCTCAAGAAGAGATTTGTTTCCGGCATGGGGAACGAGACCGACTCGACACGCCAGTCAACGTCGAATCCAGATATGCCGGCCTGGTTGGCCGGGGTCCCGTTGGCGGCGTACCACCCGGCAAACACCCAGTTCTTGGCGGCCTTTGCCGTCAACGGCACTTTCGTTCCGGGGATGAACTCCTTTTCGTATTTCCCGGTTTTGTCCTCCCCGGATATGGTTCCGTCTCCAGACTTCAACACGGTCAGCACAGGCAACTGCACTATCACCGTGCAGGACGCTTTTACCGTCTCCGACCCCATTTTGGCGGTGAACACCGGCGTATATATGCCGGATTTCTTCGGCGAACCGACCATCGTGCATTTAACCGCATCGTATTTCATGCCGTCCGGCAAATCTGCGACCGAGAGACTCCAGCCTGCGCTTTTTATCGGATACGCCACAGGGTGGAAATCCCATTCCCCAGCCTTGCCCGTAAGCTTGTAGACGTCCTGGAGGCCTGCTACGGTGAACACCTGGTTCGTCCAGTTCGGGAATCTGAGCCAGACGGACTGGACAACGGACGTCGCGGAATTCTCCAGGGTGAAATCAAGCCGGTGGCAGCCGGGCGCGTCCGTAATGCCCTTGAGGACGTAACCGTTCTCGCCATGCGTCCCTCTTTCGATCGTGAACCCCTTGGGAAGCGATTTGGCCTTGATCGACAAGGTTGGAAGCGTGACAGAATCCACCTTCACGACAGCGCACAATTTCGCGGATGTCTGCGTATCGATGAATCCTTCTTCGTCGGCGGTGTATTTTCCGGACGGATCCTTCCAGTATATGAACTTGCGGCGAACTGGGTTGCAACAGCACCAGATGCCATTCGTTGCGCAATTGCATTCTCTTCCTCGCATTTTCTCCAAGCAAAATGTTTCAGAGAAGAACAACGACTCTGGATGCATAATCGTTTCATCGAACATGGTTTCGTCCGCGACAGGCTCCCCGACGGACGACTCCAGGGCGAAGCGGGCCACGTAAGTCGCATCAAGCCTCTTTACCGTCACGGTCTTCTTGGGATTCCTGTAGTCGTCGCCGAATACAAGCGGCTCGTCGTCGAAATACCAGCCGGCGAAAACGAGTCCGTCGCCCGCAGCCGCCGACAAAGCCACTTGCGTGCCTGAAACGACTTTCTTTTCAGCGGCAGGGTTCACCCAGCAGTTGGAGCCTACTACAGGGTCCGCCAAGCCGACACCCGCAGCCTGGGTGCGGACCGTGCACCACCAGCGCCCGTAATACGTTTCGTCGTCGTGAGGCCTCCAGTCCAAGTCTATATCCACCAGATCGCCGTCGGGGCTGTCGTACCAACCGGCGAAATTCCCGGCGTCGGATTCTCCCCATCCGCCGAAGCTGCCGTCGGCATTCAAAGACGGATGAGGCAGATCCAGATGCGTCGCTCCGCAGTCGCATCCACCGCGCGCGATGGCCTCCCTCAGCGACTCGACACGGTCCGGCGCCATGCCTTCCGGCCAACCGTCTTCCGTCCAGCGGTTGATCTCCAGATGGCATTCCTCCGGCGCAAAGGACGGCCTGCACTGGCGCGGCTCCGGCCAGTCCTCCTGCAGAGAGATGCCTTCGAGAAGCCCGGCGTCGAAAGTTATCAGATGGAAATATTCGATCTTGGCGCGCCATTTGCCGTCATCCACCAGGACAAGGATGTTCGAGCTTCCGTTGAAATAGGTTTCGTACACGGTAAGCGCGCCTTCGCGGTAGAAATAGTACGGGATGCGCGCGCTTGCGAGATTCGGGCATGACGCGAACACGTCCGGCTCCATGTCCGTGCGCGGACTGTGCACGTAGACACGTTCCATCCCGCACTCGGCGAACGCATGGTTGCCGAGTTTCTCGACGGAATGCGGCACTTCGACATTTTCCAGCGCCGAGCATCCGCGGAAAGCCGACGGCCCGATCTCCTTGACTATCTTGCCGAGATCCAGTTTCTCGATGCCGGTGCATCCGAAAAAGGCCGATGTGCCTATCTTTTCGACACTGTCGCCTAAAACGATTTCCTTGATGCCAGTGCATCCAAAAAACGCGTAGTTGCCGATGCTTTTGACAGTATCCGGGAACGCCACCGACGTTATTCCGGACATGTTGCGGAACGCATAGTTGTTCAAGGCTTCCACAGGCAGGTTTTCCGGTATCGACTCCGGATCCACGCCTTGGAGGACGAGTTCGCCCTTCCGCTTGGCCGGGAACGGAAGGGAAGAAGGAATCGCAACGGCGCCAGACGCAGTACCGGCCTCAAGCGCGGAAACGGAAGTGCTGCCCGCCCCGAGAGAGGCATACGCCGCCACCAGCCGCTTCGTCCCGTTCACAATCCGGATATCCTCGCCGTCGACCTTGTACCGCCAGCCGTCCGCCGTGTACGTGTCTGCGACAGCATGGAACGCCATCGCGAAAACCGCGATTGCCGCAGCGAAAAACCGTTTGACTCTCATGACCGTTCCTCTTGCCGCCCTTTGTTTGCGCGACAGCGGAAATAGAAAGGGCGCAATCCCATTCCGCATCCGTTGGAGGCCATGGAAAAGCCGTGTCTGAATGCGAAAACGGAACGCACCCTGCGGGTACGCCCGCCCCCGGCGACTCAGACGCAGAATTTTCCAGGTTCCCAACGAGTCGACCAAGCGCGTTGCGCTAAAATCCGCCTCTATTTTACCACGCGACCGCCCTTGCAGGCAAGCGCATAATTCAAAAGACGGAGCGAGCGCCGGCGTTTTCGCATCCAGACGGCTTTTCTTTCCTCGTAAAATACTGCAGGTTTGCGGAAAAATCTCACGCGGGCGCCGAAAACAATCCGGGCCGCGCTGAACGCGCGGCCCGGATTGCGGCATCCGTCCAGGACAGGATGGTCAGTCCGCGGAAGGACGGACCTTGCCTTCCTTGATGCGCTTCTGGATGACCTCGTCCGCGATGTTCTTCGGCACGGGCTCGTACTGCTTGAAGATCATCGTGAACGTTCCGCGGCCCTGGGTGACGGTGCGGATGGCGTTGGAGTAGCCGAACATCTCGCCGAGCGGGACGGAAGCCTTGATGAGCTTCTGGCCGGAGCGGTCTTCCATGCCCTCGACGCGCCCGCGGCGCTGGTTGATGGAGCCGTTGGCGGCGCCCATGTACTGCTCGGGAACGGCGACTTCGACGTCCATGATCGGCTCGAGAAGCTGCGGCTGGGCCTTGAGGAAGCCCTGCTTGAAGCACTGGCGGGCGCACTCGATGAACGCGAATTCGTTGGAGTCGACTTCATGGAACGAGCCGAAGTAGACGGTCGCCTTGACGTCGACGACGGGGAATCCGCCGAGCGGGCCGGCCTCGAGGGCCTTCTTGACGCCCTTTTCGACCGCCGGGATGTATTCCGTGGGAATCACGCCGCCCTTGATTTCGTTGACGAACTCGAAACCGGTTCCGGGCTCCTGCGGCTCGAGCTTGAGGCAGACATGCGCGTACTGGCCGCGGCCGCCGGACTGCTTGACGTGCTTGTACTCGCTTTCGACGGGCTTGCGGATCGTCTCGCGGTAGGCCACCTGCGGGGCGCCGACGTCGCATTCGACGCGGAACTCGCGTTTCAGGCGGTCCACGATGATGTCGAGGTAGAGCTCGCCCATGCCGGCGATGATCGTCTCGCTCGTCTCCTGGTCGAAGGTGACGACGAACGTGGGGTCTTCCATCGCGAGGGCGTGGAGGGCGGCGCCGAGCTTTTCGTTGTCGCCGCGGCTCTTCGGCTTGACGGCGACGGAGATGACGGGCGCGGGGAAGTCGATGGACTCGAGCGTGATCGGGTTCTTGGGGTCGCAGAGCGTGTCGCCGGTGCGCGTTTCGGACAGGCCGACGCAGGCGACGATGTCGCCGGCGCGCGCCTCGTCGAGAGGCTCCTGGTGGTTGGCGTGCATGCGGAACAGGCGCGAGATGCGCTGTTCGCGGTCGATCGTGGAGTCGAGCAGGGCTTCGCCGAGCTTGAGAGTGCCGGAGTAGACGCGCACGAACGTGATCTTGCCGCCGGACTTGGGGTCGTTCATGATCTTGAACGCCAGGCCGCAGAACGGCTCGTTGTCGCTCGGCTCGCGCTTCTGCGACGGGTCGTCGGCCGAGACGGCCGCGCCGGCGTCGAGAGGCGAGGGCAGATAGTCGCAGACCGCGTCGAGGAGCGGCTGCACGCCTTTGTCCTTGAACGCGCTTCCGCAGAAGGCGGGGGTTATCGTGCGGGCCATGCAGCCCTTGCGGATGGCTTTCTTGATCTCGTCGACGGTCAGTTCCTCGCCGGCGAAATACTTTTCCATGAGGGCGTCGTCCTGTTCGGCGGCGGATTCGACCATCTTGTGGCGGTATTCCTGGGCCTTTTCGAGCATGTCGGCGGGGATTTCCTCCTCGATGACCGTCTTGCCGAGGGACTTCATGTCGAAGCGGAGCGCCTTCATCTTGATGAGGTCTATTATGCCGTCGAAGGTCTCGCCGGCGCCGATGGGAAGGACCATGGGCACGGGGTTCGCGCCGAGCTGGTTCTTCATCTGGTCCATGACGTTGTAGAAGTTGGCGCCGATGCGGTCCATCTTGTTGACGAACGCGATCTTGGGCACCTTGTACTTCTCGGACTGGCGCCAGACCTGCTCGGACTGGGGCTGGACGCCGCCGACCGCGCAGTAGAGCGCGACCGCGCCGTCGAGGACGCGCAGGGAGCGTTCGACTTCCGCCGTGAAGTCCACGTGTCCGGGAGTGTCGATCAGCGACAGGCGGTAGTCGCCCCAGTTGACGCACGTCGCGGCGGACTGGATCGTGATGCCGCGCTCCTGCTCCTGGACCATGAAGTCCATCGTGGCCGCGCCGTCGTGCACTTCGCCGATCTTGTAGTTCTTGCCGGAATAGTACAAGATGCGCTCGGAAGTGGTGGTCTTGCCGCCGTCAATGTGGGCCATGATGCCGAAATTGCGGACGCGCTCGATAGGGAAACGCTTTTCTGCCATTTTTTTGCCTCTTTGGGCCGCTGCACGCCTTTTTTCCGCGCAGCGGCGGTGAATCCTCCGTGTGAGAAAGTGCAAGTATACCCGATTTTCGCCGCCGCCGTCAAGGCTACATCAAGTTCTGCGCATCGATGTCGATCGACATCCTCACGTCGGGCGGGGCGGGGCGGACCGACGATATCCATTTCCATGCGGCCACGATGTCCGCGTTCCGCGGCGCGCGCAGGAGTATCTGGAAGCGGTGGAAGCCGTCCGCCTTGGCGAGCGCCGACGGCACGGCCTCCGAAACTGCCATCGCGGCGCGCGGCGTCTTTGCGGCGAACGCCGCCATCGACCCCGAGTAGAGCCGCGCCCACGCCTCGGCCTTCGCGCGGTCCTCGGAGCGGACCGTCACGGCGGCCATGCGCACGAACGGCGGGAAGCCGGCTTCCCGCCGCGCGGCCAGCTCGCCGGCGGCGAACGATTCGTAGTCGCACCCGGCGGCGACGGCCGCGACGGGCGCGGCGTCCGGCGAGAACGTCTGCACGTAGACCTCTCCGGGCAGGTCCGCGCGCCCGGCGCGGCCCGCCACCTGCGCGAGCAGCTGGAAGGTCCTTTCCGCCGCGCGCGGGTCAGGCATGTGCAGCGAGATGTCGGCGTTCAGCACTCCAACGAGCGTGACGTTCGGGAAGTCAAGGCCTTTGGCTATCATCTGCGTGCCGATCAGGATGTCGGCGCGCCCGGCGCGAAATTCGGAAAGGATGTCGTCGTGCGAGCGTCCGCGCGAAACGGAATCGGCGTCCATGCGCAGTATGCGGGCGTGGCGGAAGCACGCGCGCAGCGCCGCTTCGGCGCGCTGCGTTCCCGCGCCCGCGCGGCGCAGATGCTCCGATCCGCATTCCGGGCACTTCGCCGGCGTGCGCCGCCAGCCGCCGCACACGTGGCAGCGCAGGCAGTCGTCGGCCTTGTGGTACGTGTACGGCATGTCGCACGCCTCGCACTTCTCCACGTGGCCGCACGCCGGGCACTGCAGCGACCTGGAGAATCCGCGCCTGTTCAGGAAAAGTATCGTCTGCTCGCCCGCGTCGAGCCTGCGCGACACGGCTTCCAGAAGACGCGAGGAGAATATGGACGGGAAGCCGGCGCGGCGGATCTCTTCGTTCATGTCCACCAGCGTCACCGGCGGCATCGGATTGCCGTTCACCCGCCGCGGCATGCGCGCGAGCGCGTATTTGCCGCTTTGCGCGTTCGCCCACGATTCGAGCGACGGCGTGGCGGAGCCCAGCACGACGGACGCCCCCTCTATCGCGGCCCGCATCACCGCCGTGTCGCGCGCGTTGTAGCGCGGCATCTCGTCCTGCTTGTACGACGGGTCGTGCTCTTCGTCCACCACGATCAGCCCCAGGTCCGCGACCGGCGCGAACACAGCCGAGCGCGGACCCACCACCACGCGCGCCTCGCCGCGGCGTATGCGCTGCCATTCGTCGTAGCGCTCGCCGTCCGACAGCGCCGAATGCAGAACGGCCACACGCCCCCCGAAACGCCCGGCGAACCGCCTGACGGTCTGCGGCGTGAGCGCGATCTCAGGCACCATCACTATGGCCCCGCGCCCTGCGGCGAGGACCTCCGCGATGGCCTGCAGGTACACTTCCGTCTTGCCGGACCCAGTCACGCCGAACAGCAGCACCGGACGCCGCTCGGCGCGTATCGTCCCGAGCGCCGCCGCCTGGCCGGGGTTCAGCGGCAGCGGACTCGTGGGGATCACTTCGCGCCCGGCCAGCGGGTCGCGCCGCCGCTCGCGCGGCGCGATTTCCACGAACCCAGCCTTCGCCAGCGCCTTGAAAAGATACGGCGCGGCGGAGAATTCCGCCGAAAGCGCCTGTAGCCAGCCGCCGCCCACGCGCCTTACGTCCGCCAGCAGCTGCCGGCGCTTCGGCGTCAGGCCGTCCTCCGGCGGCGCCTTTTTCCCGGCGACAGGCGACACGAAAAGCAGCTCGCGCGGCCGCGCCCCTTTTTTCAGCACGGCCGCAGGCACGGCCGCGCGCAGCGCGGCCTCCACGGGCGTCGCGGTGTACCCCGCCATCCAGCGGACGAGTTTCAGCATCGCGGCGGAAAAGAATGGCGCGGCGTCTTCGATGGCTTCGACCGGCCTTATCTTCTCCGGCGGGACGCCCTGCGGCGGCGCCTCCTGCAGCGCCAGCACGAAGCCCCGCGCCGGCCTGTTGCGGAAGGGCACGCGCACCAGCTGCCCCACTGCGATCCGCGCGGCCAGCGGCTCCGGCACGGCGTACGAGAAAAGCCTGTCCAGCGCCAGGTCTATCGCCACCGAGGCGTACACTTCAACCGCTCCCTTTGAACGAACGAAGGCCGCCGGTGATGCTCCGGCGGCCTTTTCGCGTCGTCTCCCCGGACGGCGTCACTTGGTCTGGCAGGTGGACTTGTCCGTGGGCGTGAGATAGCAGAACGCCTCGCGGTTGCCGGACACGTTGGAGATGTCGAACGCCTGCTGCTTGTAGACGATCTGGTAGTTCGCCTGGCTCTGGCTGTCGATGACTTCGGTAGCGCCGTTCTTGCGGATGAACGTGAATCCGGCCGCGCCGAAGGGCGTGTCGTACTTGGCGCCGTTGTCCACGCCGACGGGGATGTCGCTGTCGTCGGTGCCCTGGTACTTCACGAGCAGCTGGTTGCAGTCGACGTTGCGCGTCACGAGCACGGGCAGGATGTCGGGATACGAATCCTGCAGGTTGCCCGCTATGCACCACATGATGTTCTCTTCCTGCAGCTGGGTCGGCTCGTCAGGCGCGTCGACGCCGAAGCCGAAGAGGACGTTCACGTCTTCCATGATCTCCTTCTTCTGCTTCGTGGGGTTGTTGGCGTTCTTGACGTCGAACAGATCCTCGAAGTAGTCGCGGCAGTTCTGGTAGCCCTTGTTCCATATCTTGGAGCTGCCGCCGCCGGACGTGCTGGACTTGGTCTTCGGCCAGATCGTCTTGTTGCCGTTGCGCTGCAGCGACATGTTGGCCGACAGGATGCCCTGGTAGAGCTTGCGCCCCTGCGAACCGGCCGCGCTGAGGTTCGACTTGTTGATGAAGTTCGAAATCGTCGGCAGAAGGGCGGCCATCAGAATGGCGAGAATGCCGATGACGACGAGCAGTTCGATGAGCGTAAAACCTTTGCTGTTTTTCTTTTTCATTGGTTCTCCTTTCGGCGCCTGGCGGCGGCCACGGCTTTTATTATCCCATATCGCCGCCCGTTCCGCAAGCGGAAAAAAGTTTCCGGCCTGCCGCCCGCGCAGGATAGATGCCCCGTCGGCGGTCATTCACCCCCGCGCCCGAAGTCGATGCGCCAGCGGAAGAACAGCTTCGGCGGACAGGCATAGTCCGGATCGGAAAGGGCTGCGGCCGGTTTCCAGGTGCCGTCTTCCTTGTCGACCGCCATCGGGACGAGCGCGGCCTGCGACCAGTCGCCGAGGGTTTCCGTGGCAAGCACCGTCACCGTCGCCCCTTCGGCGTTCGCCACGGGCGGGAGTTTCACGCACGGCCTGCCGTTCGCGTCGAACGCGATGTCGATGAGCGGCCCGGCAAGTTCGACGGGCCCGATCGAGGGGTCGATCCCGAAGACGTACCGCACCCCCGCCGGAATGCCGTTCACCATATCTTCCGGCTTCGGCATGTCTTCCGGTTTCGGTTCGTCGGTGATGCCGACGTCATTCAGCCAGAGTTCATACGCGCTGAAGAGCGTCCGCAGGTACGGATACGTCTCTTCGCCGATCTTCCAGACGTCGTCGAAGTCGAAGGCCGTGAAGGACTCTTTCCGCTGCATCTCCTCGTCGCCGAGCGGCGTGATGCCGTCGTAGTCGCCGGAGCCGCTACTCGTGCCGGCGGCCTTCAGGTCGTTCTCGGTGTCTTCATAGCAGGAACCCGTGACGAGACCGGAACTGGCTTGGCCGACAAACGCGCCGCGATAGTGCCCGCCATCGCTCGAGACGTAGCTGTAGCACCAGGAGGTGTCGATCCGGGCCGCCTTCGACACGCCGCCCGCGAAGCCGCCGACATTGTCGCCACCTTTGCCGCCGTAGCCGTCGCTGCTATCCACTGACGATTGGGCACTCGAGTCCGCGATGAAGCCGCCGCCGTGGTTGCCGACGAAGCCGCCCGTGTACGAC
>CADCBS010000039.1 GCA_902799715.1 uncultured bacterium
CGATCCTCTCTTTGTGACGGAATACGCCACGATGACGAATCTCGTCAAGGAGAGCGGGGTAACTGTCCAGGGCAGCAAACTCATTTTCTGGGACTGGACGGCCGCAACGGCCGACGCAACTGACGCGGCGCTCGAGAACGTCAACTGCCACCTGCGCGGCGGACTCGGCTACCATGACGCAGCGACAGGGTCACTGGTGACTACTTACGCTCGCGGCGCGAAGTCGCCATGCATCGACAAGGGCGACCCGAAGAGCGACTACAGTGGCGAGCCGGCCAGCTACAACGGCCGCTGCGTGAACATGGGCGCGTACGGCAATACGCCGTGGGCGACGATGACCCAGCCCTCCGGATCGGTGTACTATATCCGGTAGGAAGTAACAAGCGGATTTGTTCGCGTCTAACGACGCTCACTTCTCGGAATGGCGAACCTCGTTAGGTGTGAGCAAATCCGTTTGTTAACTCACCATATTTTAATTCGATGGGGGCTACCCTTGCGCCGGGAGTGGGCGTAGACATTCTGAGCACGATTATGGTATAATTCACAAAACTAAACGAAAAAAGAAGAAAGAAAAGAAAACCATGGATAAGAATCAAAAGAAGTATGTCTACTTCTTCGGAGCCGGCCAGACCGAAGGCAACGCGAACATGCGCGAGCTGCTGGGCGGCAAGGGCGCGAACCTGGCGGAGATGGCGGGCCTCGGGCTCCCGGTGCCGCAGGGCTTCACCATCACGACCGAGGCCTGTACACGCTACTACGACGACGGCAAGAAGATCGGCGACGACATCATGGCCCAGGTCATGGAGTACATCGACAAGCTCGAGAAGTCCGCCGGCAAGAAGTTCGGCGACGCCAAGAACCCGCTGCTCGTCTCCGTCCGCTCCGGCGCCCGCGCGTCGATGCCGGGCATGATGGACACCATCCTCAACCTCGGCCTCAACGAGACCGTGGTCGAGTCGCTCGCCGAGCAGACCAAGAACCCGCGCTGGGCGTGGGACTGCTACCGCCGCTTCATCCAGATGTTCTCCGACGTCGTCATGGAGGTCGGCAAGAAGTACTTCGAGAAGCTCATCGACGAGATGAAGGCCAAGAAGGGCGTCAAGCTCGATGTGGAGCTTACGGCGGAGGACCTCAAGGAACTCGCCGGGCAGTTCAAGGCCGAGTATAAGAGCAAGATCGGCAAGGCGTTCCCTGACGACGCCAAGGAACAGCTCTTCGAGGCGATCAAGGCCGTGTTCCGCAGCTGGGACAACCCGCGCGCGAACGTCTACCGCCGCGACAACGACATCCCGTATTCGTGGGGCACGGCGGTCAACGTGCAGATGATGGCGTTCGGCAACCTGAACGACAACTCCGGCACCGGCGTGGCGTTCACGCGCGACCCCGCCACCGGCGAGAAGAAGCTGATGGGCGAGTTCCTGATGAACGCCCAGGGCGAAGACGTGGTGGCCGGCGTGCGCACCCCGATGCCCATAGCCAGGATGGCCGAGGTGATGCCCGAGGTGTTCAAGCAGTTCCAGGACATCTGTGCGAAGCTCGAAAGCCACTACCGCGACATGCAGGACATGGAGTTCACGATCGAGAACAAGAAGCTCTTCATGCTCCAGACGCGCAACGGCAAGCGCACCGCGCGCGCGGCGCTCAAGATCGCGTGCGACCTGGTGGACGAAGGGATGCGCAGCGAGGAAGAGGCCGTCCTGATGATCGACCCGCGCAACCTCGACACCCTGCTGCACCCGCAGTTCGACACCGTGGCGCTGAAGCGCGCCAAGGTGATGGGCCGCGGCCTCGCCGCCTCCCCCGGCGCGGCGTGCGGACGCATCGTGTTCAGCGCCGAGGACGCGAAGGCGTGGAAGGCGCGCGGCGAGAAGGTGGTGCTGGTGCGCCTCGAGACCAGCCCCGAGGACATCGAAGGCATGAAGGCCGCCGAAGGCATCCTCACGGTGCGCGGCGGCATGACGTCCCACGCGGCCGTCGTGGCGCGCGGCATGGGCGAATGCTGCGTGTCCGGATGCCAGGAGATCGTGATGGACGAAGATGCCAGGCGCTTCACCCTCGCCGGCAAGGTCTTCAAGGAAGGCGACTGGCTGTCGATCGACGGCGGCACCGGCTGCATCTACGACGGCGTGGTGCCGACCGTGGACGCGACGATCGCCGGCGAGTTCGGCCGCATCATGATGTGGGCCGACAAGTTCCGCCGCCTGAAGGTGCGCACGAACGCCGACACGCCGCGCGACGCGAAGAAGGCGCGCGAGCTCGGCGCCGAGGGCATCGGCCTCTGCCGCACCGAGCACATGTTCTTCTCGCAGAGCCGCATCCTGCCGTTCCGCCAGATGATCTGCGCCGACACCGTGGAAGAGCGCGAAATCGCCCTGGCGAAGATCCTCCCCTACCAGCAGGACGACTTCGAGCAGCTGTTCGAGGCCCTCGACGGCCAGCCCGTAACGATCCGCTTCCTCGATCCGCCGCTGCACGAGTTCGTGCCGCACACCGAGGACGAGATCGCGCTCCTCGCCAAGGAGACCCACAAGCCCATCTCGCGCATCAAGGAGATCATCGACTCCCTGCACGAGTTCAACCCCATGATGGGCCACCGCGGCTGCCGCCTCACCGTGACGTACCCCGAAATCGCCGTCATGCAGACGAAGGCGATAATCCGCGCCGCGATCAACGTCCAGCGCAGGCACAAGGGATGGACCGTCAAGCCGGAGATCATGATCCCCCTCACCGGCGACGTGAAGGAGTTCAAGTTCGTGAAGGACATCGTGGTGCACGTGGCGAACGACGAGATCCAGGCCGCCGCCATCAAGCTGAACTACGAGGTCGGCACGATGATCGAAATCCCCCGCGCCGCCCTCACCGCGGGCCAGATCGCCGAGGAGGCCGAGTTCTTCTGCTTCGGCACCAACGACCTCACCCAGATGACGTTCGGCTTCTCGCGCGACGACGCCGGCAAGTTCCTCGGCGCGTACTACGACAGCAAGATCTACGAGAACGACCCGTTCGCGAAACTCGACCAGACCGGCGTGGGCAAGCTGATGCAGATGGCGGTGGCCGACGGCAAGGCTACGCGCCCGAAGCTCCACTGCGGCATCTGCGGCGAACACGGCGGCGACCCCGCCTCCGTGGAGTTCTGCCACAAGATCGGCCTGAACTACGTCAGCTGCTCGCCGTACCGCGTGCCGATCGCGCGTCTCGCCGCCGCCCAGGCCGCGCTCCGCTGAGCGCGGCCGCGCGGAACGGCCTTGCCTGCAAAAACGCCAGAATCGACGGAATACTGAATATGGGTGGTTTCTGCGGAGTCGTCTCGAAGACCGACTGCACTGCAAGTCTCTTCTTCGGCACCGACTATCATTCGCACCTCGGAACGCAGCGCGGCGGAATGGCCGTTCTGGGCGAAAAGGGCTTTCTGCGCGCCATACACAACATACAGAACGCGCCGTTCAGGTCGAAGTTCGAGAACGACTTCCCGAAGTTCTCCGGACGGCTCGGCCTGGGCGTGATCTCCGACACGGACCCGCAGCCGCTCATCGTCGCGTCCCACCTCGGGACCTACGCGATAGTGACCGTGGGCGTGCTCACGAACATCGAAGCGCTCATGGCCGAGCAGTTCCGCGACCGGCGGATGCAGTTCCAGTATTCCACCACGTCCGGCGTGGTGTCGCCCACCGCCGTGGTGGCGGCGCTCGTCGATTCGCAGGGGTCTTTCGCCGAGGGCGTGAAGTACGCCCAGGAGAAGATAGAAGGCTCCTGCTCGATGATGATCGTCACCGAAAGCGGACGCTTCTACGCCGCCCGCGACAAGTGGGGCCGCACGCCTGTGATCGCCGGAAAGAGCGACGACGGATTCATCCTCCTCCAGGAGTCCTGCGCGCTGCCCAACCTCGGCTATACGCTCTTCCGCGAGCTGGGGCCAGGCGAAATGGTGGAAGTCACGCCCGACGGCATGGAGACGCTGATCCCCCCCGGGGACGAAATGGCGATCTGCTCGTTCCTGTGGGTGTACTACGGCTATCCGGCGTCGAGCTACGAAGGGCGCAACGTGGAGATGGCGCGCTACCGCTGCGGCGGCTACCTGGCGCGCCGCAACCCCGTTGAGGCCGACAGCGTGGGCGGCGTGCCCGATTCCGGCGTGGCCCACGCGCTCGGATACTCCCAGGAGTCCGGAACGCGCTACGCGCGGCCGTTCGTGAAGTACACCCCCACGTGGCCACGCTCGTTCATGCCGCCGGACCAGCGCCAGCGCGATCTCATCGCGCAGATGAAGCTGATCCCGATCCCCGGCCTGATACGCGACAAGCGCCTCGTGTTCTGCGACGATTCCATCGTGCGCGGCACGCAGCTGCGCCGCCAGGCGAAGCGCCTCTACGCCGACGGCGTGAAGGAGATCCACATGCGCATCGCCTGCCCGCCGCTCCTCTACGGCTGCAGGTTCATAAACTTCTCGCGCTCGAAGTCCGTCTACGACCTCGCCACCCGCCGCTACATCCGCGAGGCCGAAGGCGAAGACCCCGCCGCCGTGGAGAAGTACCAGGACCCCGACGGCGCGCCGTACAAGGCCATGGTCGAGCGCCTGCGCGGCGACCTGGGCCTGACCTCCCTGGCCTTCCAGCGGCTCGAGGACCTCACGGCCGCCATCGGCCTCCCCCGCGAGAAGCTCTGCACCTACTGCTGGACCGGCAAGGACGTCTCCTGCGGAAAATGCGGCCGCGCGTGCGCCGGCTGCGACGGCTGCGCCGCCGCCGGAGGGCGCGGATAGGCCCATCGATTCCCTTCGCGCGGACGGACGGGTGTCACGGCGCGCGCGGGGCAAAAGCAAGACACCCGGGAAACAGGAAAACAATGGAAATCATCGACATCAAGGCGCGCGAGATAATCGATTCCCGCGGCAACCCGACAGTTGAAGTCGACGTCGTCCTCGAGGACGGCACGCTCGGCCGCGCGGCGGTGCCCTCAGGCGCCTCCACCGGCGTGAACGAGGCTCTCGAGCTCCGCGACGGCGACCCCAAGCGCTACCTCGGCAAGGGCGTCTCCAAGGCCGTCGCGAACGTCAACAAGATCATCGCCCCCAAGCTCGTCGGCATGTGCGCGTGCGACCAGCGCGGCATCGACATGGCGATGCTCAAGCTCGACGGCACGCCCACCAAGTCCAAGCTCGGCGCCAACGCGATACTCGGCGTTTCGCTCGCCGTCGCCAAGGCCGCGGCCGAATCGCTCGGCATGCCGCTCTACCGCTACATCGGCGGCGTGAACACCTACACCCTGCCCGTGCCGATGATGAACATCATCAACGGCGGCGCCCACTCCGACGCGCCCATCGCGTTCCAGGAGTTCATGATCCGCCCCGTCGGCGCCAAGTCCTTCAAGGAAGGCCTGCGCATGGGCGCCGAGACGTTCCACAACCTCAAGAAGGTCCTCAAGGCGCGCGGCCTGTCGACCGCCGTCGGCGACGAAGGCGGCTTCGCCCCCGCCCTCGACTCCATCGAGGACGCCCTCGAGTGCATCATCAAGGCCATCAAGGCCGCAGGCTACAAGCCCGGCAAGGACGTGACGATCGCCCTCGACTGCGCCTCCTCCGAGTTCTACAAGAACGGCAAGTACGACTACACCTGGAAGGAAGGCAAGAAGGGCGCCAAGCGCACTTCCGCCGAACAGGCCGAGTACCTGGCCGGTCTCGTGGCCAAGTACCCGATCGACTCCATCGAAGACGGCATGGCCGAAGGCGACTGGGACGGCTGGGTGGCCCTCACCAAGGCCATCGGCGGCAAGTGCCAGCTCGTCGGCGACGACCTGTTCGTCACCAACGTGAAGTACCTTGAAAAGGGCATCAAGCTCGGCGCCGCCAACTCGATCCTCATCAAGGTCAACCAGATCGGCACCCTCTCCGAGACGCTCGACGCCATCGAGATGGCCCACCGCGCCGGATACACCACCGTCACGTCGCACCGCTCCGGCGAAACCGAAGACGCCACGATCGCCGACATCGCGGTGGCCACCAACTCCGGGCAGATCAAGACCGGTTCGATGAGCCGCACCGACCGCATCGCCAAGTACAACCAGCTTCTCCGCATCGAGGAGGAGCTCGGCGACAAGGCCGTCTACGGCTGGAAGAAGGTCAAGTAGCCTGCCTCGCGCCTCGGCGCGAAAATAAGAAAGGAAGCGGACGGGGCTCTCCCCGTCCGCTTCCTTTTTCCGTACGCGCCGCGCGCGGCGGCGGACCGCCGCTACTTGGCCTTCGCGATCCCGATCGCCTGGCCCGCGTCCACGAGCGTCTTCTCCAGCTTCCCGTACGGTACGTCCTGCACCGCCGAGCCGTCTTTCGCCGCGATCGCCGCGGCCGCGCCGGCGGCCTGCCCCAGCGCGAAGAACACCGGCTCCATGCGTATCGAGCCGAAGGCGATGTGCGACGCTGAAAGGCACACCGGCACAAGCAGGTTGCCGCACTCTTCCTTTTTCGGCACGATCGCGCCGTAGGCTATCGGATACGCCTTCACCCCGGTCTTCACCTCCACGTCGCCTTCGTTGCGCACGTAGCCGTCTTTGCCGACCGTACGCCGCACGTGGTGGGAATCCATCGTGTACGCGCCCATCGCGACGGGCTTTGGCGTGGGGGCCTTGCCGCGGCAGTCCGCTTCGGTCATCACGTATTCGCCCTTCATGCGGCGCGCCTCGCGCACATACAGCTGCGTCTGCCACCCGTCGCCCGGCCCGTCGGCGAATTCGTCGCGGCACGTCCCCCAGCGCGACGCTTCGCGCCTGATTGCGCGCGGAACGCGCGGATGGTTCGCAAGCGTCCACAAGAAGCCTTTCTGGTGCTTCAGATGCGCCTTCAGCATCTTTTCGCGCTCTTCGTAGGACGCTTCCGGCCACGACCAGTTGCGCCCGATGAAGTCGGTCGAGAACGCGCCGCGGTTGTTCGTGTCGGTCTTGCGGTTCGGCATCCTGGAGTTTATCCACGGCATCGCGGCGCGCAGGCCGCCTTTCTTCTTTAGCGAGTCCGGGGGGATCGCCTCAAGGTCGCGCAGCATCAGTTCGTAGTCCGCCTCGCGGTACCCTTCCGGCTTCGCGAATGGTATGCGGTTGTCCGGCGCGTCGGTCAGGCACATGCGGAAGCAGTAGGCCTGCACCCGCCTGTCGCCGTCGCCGTCCTTCTCAGAAGGATCGAACGGTTCGACGCCGGGAAGCAGGCCCGACGACGGATCGCCTTTCTTGACGTACGGGCTGATCTTCGCGCGGAACTGGTGGTGCTTCGCGTGCTTGCGCTGTATGCCGTTCAGCGTTTCGCCGTACGTGGCGTTCGATTCGCGGCCGACCGCGTAGGAAACGCCCGCGGCGGCCATCAGGTCGCCTTCGTACGTGGCGTCGATGAAGACCTTCCCGCGGAACGTCTTGCCGGAAAGCGTCTTGAACGACGCGATGCGGCCGTCCTTCTTCTCCACGCCTCCGGGCGAGCGGTCCAGCCTTTCGCCGCGGCGTATGTCGAGCCTGCGCTTTTTCTCCCACCCCTCGAGCACGGCGAGGGCGGCCGAAGGCTCGAACGTCCACATGGAATCCTCCCCCCGCGTCCCGGCGCATTGGCCGTCCGGCAGGTAGCTGGAGCGCTTTTCGTGTTTCCAGTGCGCGGGATCCTTGTACCACGCCGCGATGTCGCGGTAGAACGCGAGCGCGAGCCCGCCGAACGCCGCCTTGTTGCCGATGTCGGTCTGGCCCAGTCCGCCGGTGGTGAGCCCGCCGATGCGCGTCTCCGGGCTTACCACGACCACGCTCGCGCCCATGTCCTGCGCCTGGATGGCGGCGGTGAGCGCCGCCGGCGAAGATCCGTACACGACGACGTCGAAACCGTCGCCCGCGACGGCTTGGGCCGCCGCCGCGGCGAACGCCGCCGCCAATGCAATTGTTTTTGTATTCATGCCCCCAGTATATCCCATCGCGCCGTTGCGGTCAAACGCCGCGAGGCGTCACGACGGCGCGGGCGAGACCTTGGCGAACAGCGGGCGGTGCGCGTCCCAGTCCGCGAGCATCCGCGCGGCCTTGCGGGAGCCTGCGAGCCGCGCGAAGTCCCGCAGCAGCTCCAGCAGCAGCGCTTCGTCGGCGCTTCCTTCGCCGACGGGGAACAGATCGACCGAGTCGAGGTTGCAGTTCAGGTCCAGGTTTCCGTCTTTGTCGTACACGAAAGCGGTGCCGCCGGTCATGCCGGCCGCGAAGTTCACTCCGACAGGCCCCAGCACCACCGCCACGCCGCCCGTCATGTATTCGCATCCGTGGTCTCCCGCGCCTTCCACGACGAGAACCGCGCCGGAGTTGCGTATGCCGAAGCGTTCGCCAACCTGCCCTTCGATGAATATCCTGCCGGATGTCGCGCCGTAGGCCACTGCGTTTCCCGCGATCGCATTGTCTTCCGGCGCGAACGCGGCGTTTTCCGGCGGGCGAACTATTATAGTGCCGCCGGAGAGAGATTTGCCCACGTAGTCGTTCGCTTCGCCGGCGAGTTCGAATGTAACGCCCGCCGCCAGGAACGCGCCGAATGATTGGCCGGCGGCGCCGCGGAATTGGACGAACACAGTTCGTCCATCAGGGCTGGAGGGCGAATCGGGGCTGCGGGGATGGAGGGCGGCGAGGCGCGCTTTGGCGAGGTGGCCGGAGAGCGCGGCGCCTACCGAGCGGTCGCGGTTCGATATCGTGCGCACGAGGCGCGTTTCGCCGGATTGCGACAGGAACGGTATCAGCTCGCGGGCGTCGTAGCTTTCGAACGCCGCGGGGGCGGGCGCGGGGTCTTGCGGGCCGGGCGCCGCCGCGGCGGCCAGCATGTCGCCGAAGTCGAACCGCGTTCCCGCCTTCGGCTTCAGCAGGTCCGCACGCCCGCGCGCCTCTGCGAGCGACGCCAGCCCGAGCGCGGCGAGATGCTCCCGCGTTTCGCGCGCGAGGAACATGAAATACGTCTGGACGTCTTCCGGCCTTCCGGCGAATTTCGCGCGCAGCGCGGCGTCCTGCGTGGCGATGCCGGCCGGGCAGCGGTTGAGGTTGCAGTTCCGGCACTGGACGCATCCGAGCGCAACGAGGATCGACGAGCCGAACGCGAATTCGTCCGCGCCGAGCATCGCGGCGATCACTATGTCGCGCCCGGTGCGCAGCTGCCCGTCGACCTGGAGCTTCACGCGGCCGCGCAGGCCGTTCTTGACGAGCGTCTGGTGGGCTTCGGCCAGGCCGGTCTCCCATGGCATGCCGGCGTGCGCCATCGACGAAAGCGGGGCCGCGCCCGTGCCGCCGTCGAACCCGGAAACCACTATGGCGTCGGCATGGGCCTTGGCCACGCCGGCGGCGACGGTGCCGACGCCAGGCTGCGAGACGAGCTTCACGGACACGCGCGCCCCGGGGTTCGCGCATTTGAGGTCGAAGACAAGCTGCGCGAGGTCTTCGATGGAGTATATGTCGTGGTGCGGCGGCGGCGAGATGAGCGTCGTGCCCGGCTTCGCGTGCCTAAGGCGGGCCACGAGCCCGTCCACCTTGCGGGCGGGGAGCTGCCCTCCCTCCCCCGGCTTCGCGCCCTGCGCGATCTTTATCTGCAGGTCCTTCGCGCTCGCGAGGTATTCGACCGTCACTCCGAACCTGCCGGACGCGACCTGCTTGACGGCGCTGTTCCTTTCGGTGCCGAACCGCGCCGGGTCTTCGCCGCCTTCGCCGGAATTCGACATCGCGCCGAGCCTGTTCAAGGCGACGGCGATGGTTTCGTGCGCCTCCGGGGAGATGGAGCCGAGAGACATCGCGGCGCCGGCGAAGCGCTTGGCGATGGCGTCGGCCGGCTCGACGTTCCGCTCGCCGGCCGCGCCTGCGCGCTCCGGTTCCGCGAACTCCAGCTGCGACCGCAGCGTGACGCGGCTGTCGCGGTCGATGCCGGCCGTGTAGCGCTTGAACATGGCGTAGTCGCCGTTCCGCACGGCCTGGCGCAGGCACGCGGCGCGCTGCGGCGTCCAGAGATGGGCGGTGCCGCCGGGGCAAGGCCGGTACGCGCCGCCCGCCGGAAGCGCGGAAAGCGCGGGGAGCGCGCCGCCGCAGGCGCTTGCGGCCTTTTCGATGTCCTCGAGCTCCAGTCCGCCGACGGGTGACGCCACGCCGGCGAAGTATTCCGAGACGATTCCCGGCCCCAGGCCCACGGCCGCGAACATCCGCGCCGGGCGGTACGACCGCAGGGTGGACACGCCCATCTTCGACATGATCTTCATCAAGCCCTTGCACACGGCGGAAACATAGTTCGCAGTAGCCCGCCGGGCGTCCAGCCCGTCGAAGCGCGACACCGCGGCGAGCGCGAGCCACGGGTTCACGGCCGTGGCGCCGAAGCCGAGCAGCACGGCGAAATGGTGGACCTCGCGCACCTCGCCGGATTCCACCACGATGCCGGTCGACGGGCGCGCGCCGGACGCGACGAGCGCCTTGTTAACCGCCGCCACCGCGAGAAGCGGCGGGACGCGCGCGGCGCCGGCGTCCCTGTCGGACAGGATTATTATCTTCGCGCCGCCCTCCGCGGCCGCGACTGCGGCAGAGGCAAGCCTGTCCAAGGCGGCCTTCAGCCAGCCGGGTCCGTCAATGCGCGCCCCTGCGGAGAGCGGAAGCGTCTTCGCAGGGAAGCCGGGAATGTTCCGCAGCCGGGAAAGCTCGTCGTCCGTCAAGACTGGGCGCGTCATTTTCACCAGCTTCGCGTGGCCGGGGGTTTCGGAAAGAATGTCGCCCCTGTTGCCGATGTATGTCATGATCGACATCACGAGTTCTTCGCGGATCGGGTCAATCGGAGGGTTCGTGACCTGGGCGAAAAGCTGGTGGAAATGATCGAACAGGCTGCGCGGCCTGGCGTCTATCGCCGCCAGCGCGGCGTCGCAGCCCATCGCGCCCGCAGGCTCGCGTCCTGTCTCCGCCATGGGGCGGAGGACGTCTTCGACGTCTTCGCGGGTCCAGCCGGACCGCAGCTGCTCCCGCAGCAGCGCGTCGCCGCCGCTTCCGTCCGCGGGCGCCGCGGACGGGACGATTTCGGCGAAAAGGCCCGTGACGGGGATCCTGTTCTCTTCCACCCAGCGCCGGTACGGGCGGCACCTCGCGTACAGCGCCTTCAGCTCGGCGTCTTCGGCGAGCCTGTGCTTTTCGAGGTCGAGCCAGAGGATCGAGCCTGGGCGGAGGCGGCCGTGGCGCGCGACGGATTCCGGGGGGATGTCGGCCACGCCCGTTTCGGACGCGAGGACGAAAAGGCCGTCCTTCGAAAGAGTCCAGCGCGCGGGGCGCAGGCCGTTGCGGTCCAGCGCCGCGCCCAGCCCGGCGCCGTCGGTGAACGCCACGGCGGCCGGGCCGTCCCACGGCTCCATCAGGGCGGAGTGGTATTCGCAGAAGGCGCGCATGTCGTGCCCCATGCGGTACTTGGCGCCCCACGCCTGCGGGATCAGCATCATCATCGCGTGCGGCGCGTCGCGTCCGGCGGCGACGAGAAGTTCGAACATGCCGTCGAGCGAGGCGGAGTCCGACTGTCCGCCGCGCACGACCGGCAGCAGCTTCGCCATGTCCGCGCCGAATGCCGGCGACGCCAGCGACGCCTCTCGCGCGGCGAGGGCGTTCAGGTTGCCCCTGATCGCGTTTATCTCGCCGTTGTGGGCCAGGGCGCGGAACGGATGCGCAAGCTCCCAGGACGGGAACGTGTTCGTGGAATAGCGCTGGTGCACGATCGCGAACGGCGAAACGAAATCCGGGTCCGAGAGGTCGGAATAGAATTTTTCGATCTGGGTGGCGAGAAGAAGCCCCTTGTACACGATCGTACGCGACGAGCACGAACACACGTAGGCGCCCGGCGCCGCCTTTTCGATCTGGCGGCGGACCACGTACAGCAGGCGCTCGAGGTCCTTGCCGCCGGAATCCGGCGCTCCGATGAACAGCTGCCGGATGCGCGGCATGGCGGCGCGGGCGGCCCGGCCGGCGGCGGAGGGGTCCACCGGCACGTCGCGCCAGGCGAGGACCTTGCATCCTTCGCCTTCCACGGCCGCCCCGATCTTGTCCTCCTCGCCCTCGCCGCCGAATATCATCGCGATCCCGAACGGACCGTCCGGCGGCGACGGCAGGCATTTAGAGAAGAACCCGCGCGGAATCTTCACCAGCAGACCCGCGCCGTCTCCGGTCTCCGGGTCGTTTCCCGCGGCGCCGCGGTGCATCAGGCGCTTCAAGACCGTCAGGCCGAGTTCGACGATCCGGCGGCCCGGCGTTCCGGAAAGATCCGCCACCATCCCGACGCCGCACGCGTCGTGTTCGTATTCGCGCCTGTAGAGCCCCTGCGCCTTCCCTTGCCGCCGTTTCTTGCTTTCCATCGCTGCCGAGCCTTTCATTCCCATTCGATCGTGGCCGGCGGTTTCGACGTTATGTCGTAGACCACCCTGTTGATGCCGGGGACCTCGTTCGCTATCCGGCGCGATATTTCGGCGAGCGTGTCGAACGGAAGCCGCGTCCAGTCCGCAGTCATGGCGTCGGACGAATCCACGCAGCGCACTGCGCACACGTGTTCGTATGTGCGGCGGTCGCCCATCACGCCGACAGTCTTCACCGGAAGCAGGACCGCGAAGGCCTGCCATATCCCGTCGCGGACGCCGGGCTTTCCGGTCTCCTCGCGCACGCGCAGGTCGGCCTGGCGCAGAAGCTCCGCCTTTTCCGGCGTGACTTCCCCGATTATCCGCACGGCCAGCCCCGGCCCCGGAAACGGCTGCCTGTCGATGAATTCCGGGGCCAAGCCCAGCTCGCGCCCCACCGCGCGGACTTCGTCCTTGAACAGATCGCGCAAAGGCTCGACAAGCTCGAACTGCATGTCGCCGGGAAGCCCGCCTACGTTGTGGTGGCTCTTGATCGTGTGCGAAGCGGCTCCCGCGACGTTCGACGATTCGATCACGTCGGGGTATATCGTCCCCTGGGCGAGGAATCTGCAGGAGCGCAGTTTTCCGGCTTCGGCGGAGAACACCGAGACGAACTCCCGGCCGACGGCCTTGCGCTTCTCTTCGGGGTCGGTCTTCCCCGCGAGCGCGCGGAAAAACCTTTCGCCTGCGCGCACGACGCGCAGGTCGAACGAGAACCGCTCCCCGAACGCGGCGGCGACCTTCTCGGCCTCGCCGGCGCGCAGAAGCCCGTTGTCCACGAATATGCAGTGCAGCCTGGGGCCTATGGCGCGATCCAGCAGCGCGGCGGCGACGGACGAGTCCACGCCGCCGGACAGCCCCAGCACGACTTCGGAATCGCCGATCCTCTCTTTCAGCGAGCGGACCGTGGAGTCTATCCAGCCGGACATCCGCCAGTCGCCCTTGCATCCGCAAATGCGCGAAAGGAAGTTCGAGACGATCTCCGCGCCGTGTTCGGTGTGCGCGACTTCGGGATGGAACTGTATGGCGTACAGGCGGCGGGATGCGTCCTGCATGGCGGCCGCAGGGCAGCCTGCGCTGCTTGCGGCGCGGGAGAAGCCCGGCGGCAGGGCGGCTACGCGGTCGCCGTGGCTCGCCCATGCCGTGAAGGAAGGCGGGATGCCGTCGAAAAGCCCGCATCCCGGATCCGTCTCCACCCTGGCGCGTCCATACTCCCGCACGTCGCCCGGCTCCACCACTCCGCCCAGGTGCTTCGCCATCAGCTGCATTCCGTAGCATATTCCAAGCACCGGAACGCCAAGGCCGAAAATCCCGGCGTCGACGCCGGGCGCGCCTTCGGCGAACACGCTCTCCGGCCCGCCCGACAGTATCACGCCTTTCAGCCCCGGCCCGGCCACCGCCGCGGCTGACGCCCCGCACGGGAAAATCTTCGACAGGACGTTCTTTTCGCGTATCCGGCGCGCAATCAATTGCGTGTACTGCGAACCGTAGTCCAGAATCGCGATATACTCGTTTCCGTTTTCCATTTCATCTCCAATCCATGACGCATGACAGAGCGGTTTCGCCGCGTATGGCGATTTACAGACAGTAAGCATATTCCATGCCAAGGCGGATAGCGCCTTTATTCAGCGCGCGAGAAGATGTGTTTACATTTTTGTCGCGTTATGTGTGGCGAAAAACGACAATTTTGTAATGTTTTGGCAGGTGGTACAGTCCTGTACGATTGGAAAAGCGGGCGGAAACAGCGGTGCCGGCGGCTTTCCGGCAGGCTGGCACGGTCTGTGCTGATTGTCTTTGCAAATGCCAGGAAACCACGCTCCAAGCGAGGAACGCAATGACGCAAGAAACGGAAAAAGCGACCGGTTACGGTGCGGACGTCTTCGGGAAAGACGCCATCGAGACGTATCTCAGCAAAGACACGGCCAAGAAACTTCAGTCTACCATACGCGAAGGGAAGCCGCTCGATCCGTCGATCGCCGGCGAAGTGGCGCACGGGATGCGGCACTGGGCCATGGACCGCGGCGCGACGCACTACACGCACTGGTTCCTTCCCATGACCGGCTCCACGGCCGAGAAGCACGATTCCTTCCTTGAACTGAAGGACGGCGAGCCGGTGATGCAGTTCAGCGGGAAGAACCTGATTGTGGGCGAGCCGGACGCAAGCTCGTTCCCGTCGGGCGGGATCCGCTCCACGTTCGAGGCGCGCGGCTACACGGCGTGGGATCCCACCTCCCCCGCGTTCATCAAGCGGCACTCCAACGGCGCCACGCTGTGCATTCCGACAGCGTTCTGCGCATACACCGGCGAATCGCTGGACAAGAAGACGCCCCTTCTCAGATCCATGCAGGCGCTGGACAGGTCGGTGAACAGGCTCATGAAACTCTTCGGGCGCGGCGCGGCGCACACGGCGTGCACGCTGGGCGCCGAACAGGAGTATTTCCTCGTCGACAAGGAGTACTGGAAGAAGCGTCCCGACCTCGTCCTCGCCGGGCGCACGCTCTTCGGCGCGCCGCCGGCCAAAGGCCAGCAGCTCGAAGACCACTACTTCGGCGCGATACCCGACCGCGTGCTGTCGTTCATGGGCGACGTCGAACGGGAGCTGTGGAAGCTGGGCATCCCCGCGAAGACCCGCCACAACGAAGTGGCGCCGGCGCAGTTCGAACTCGCGCCGCAGTTCGAGGAGCTGAACCTCGCGTGCGACCACAACATGCTCGTGATGGACACGCTGCGCAACACGGCCGAAAAGCACGGGCTGAAGTGCCTGCTGCACGAAAAGCCCTACGCCGGCGTGAACGGATCCGGCAAGCACAACAACTGGTCCGTGTCGTTCGGCGGCAGGAACCTGCTGGATCCGGGCAGCGACCCGCACGAAAACGCAGTGTTCCTCACGATGCTCTGCGCCGTGATCGCGGCGGTGGACAGCCATGCCGACCTCCTGCGCGCATCGGTCGCCGGCGCGGGCAACGACCACCGCCTCGGCGCGAACGAAGCGCCGCCGGCCGTGATGTCCGTCTACGTGGGCGACCAGCTGGCGGAGGTCATAGAAAGGCTCGCGGAGCCGGCGAAGGCCGCGGGGCGGAAGTCCAGGGCCGCAGGCGCGGCGATGCGCATCGGCGTTGACACGCTTCCGGCGATCCCCCGGGACGCCACGGACCGCAACCGCACTTCGCCGTTCGCCTTCACCGGCAACAAGTTCGAGTTCCGCGCGCCGGGATCGAGCGTGTGCTGCTCCGGCCCGATGACCGTCCTGAACACCATAGTGGCCGAGGCCGTGGACGCGATCGCGGACGAACTGGAGGCGAGCGGCACCGCGGGCAAGGCCAGGCCCGGCGAGCACACCGCGGCGTTCCACGACGCCTTGCAGGGCATCCTCCAGAAATCGCTCGAAGCGCACAAGCGCGTGGTGTTCAACGGCAACGGCTACGAGCCCGGCTGGACGAAGGAGGCCGCGAAGCGCGGCCTTCCCGCCGCGCCCGACACGCCGTCCGCCCTCGCCGCGCTGGCCAGGCCGGAGAACGTGTCGCTGTTCGAGAAATACGGCGTGATGACGAAACGCGAACTCGAGAGCCGCCGCGAGATATTCCTCGAGGAATACGCCAAGAAGGTGCGCATCGAGGGCGCCTGCGCGCGCGACATCGCCAGCGGAATGGTGTTCCCCGCAGTGAAGGCCGAATACCTGGAATCCGTGCGCGCGCTCGAAACCGCCGAGAAGTCCGGGATTTCGTCCGGGGCCGCGGCGCTGCGCGAAAACGCGGCCGCGCTCGGCGCGGGGATGGACGCCATGGCGGCGGACCTGAAGGAGCTTGAAGCGGCGCTCGCCGGCGGCGGCGAGGCGGCGGTGATCTCCGCCATGCGCTCCCTGCGCGAGGTCGTCGATTCGCTGGAACGCCGCGTCGCTTCGTCGCGGTGGCCCCTTCCGAAATACTGCGACATGCTGTTCCTGTATTGACGGACGGCGCGATGTCCGACCCGATCAGACACGAATGCGCGGTGGCGATGGCCGTCTTGAGGAAGCCGGCCGCCGCCGCCGGGGACTACGGCGGAACGAAACTGTCGCTCCTTCTCGAAAAACAGCACAACCGCGGCCAGGACGGCGCGGGCGCGGCGGTCGTCTACTCGGACCCCGCGCCCGGGGCCCCGCCCTTCTGGATCGCCAAGTCGGCGTCGGCCACTCCGCTCGCCGACATCCTGGCCGCGATCGGGAAGCGGTGCGCG
Organism: uncultured bacterium; assembly: GCA_902799715.1. Lineage (GTDB taxonomy): Bacteria > Verrucomicrobiota > Kiritimatiellia > RFP12 > UBA1067 > CADCBS01. The sequence continues at coordinate 16,587 of CADCBS010000039.1, forward strand.
GCGTCCGGCGCCCCGGCCGGCGGACGCATCTTCCTGGGCCACCTGCGCTACGCCACGTTCGGCAAGAACGACCCCGCGTTCTGCCATCCGTTCGCGCACGCCTCGAGCGGGCTGGCGGGCACGCTTCTGCTCGCCGGGAATTTCAACCTGTCCAACGCGGGCGAGCTTTTCGATGCCTACTCCAGATGCGGCTCGTTCCCCACGAGCATGGCCGACGGCTACCTGATGGCGGAACTCGTGGCAAGGCAGCTTGAGAAGGGCATGGACGTCCCGCAGGCCCTCGCCGCCGCGCTTGCCGGGGCGGACGGCGCGTGGATGCTTTGCGGCGCCACGGGCGACGGCCGCGCATTCGCCACGCGCGACCCGCTCGGCATAAGGCCGGGCTTCTATTTCGTCGACGACGCCGTCGTCGCCGTCGCGAGCGAGCGCCCGGCGATACAGGCCGCGTTCGACGTCCCGCCCGAAGCCGTGCGGGAACTTCCGCCGGGAAGCGCGCTCACCGTCTCGCCGGGCGGAGAAGTCCGCATTGCGGAACTGTTCCCCTCCCCCAGGCCCTCCCCCCGCCCGTGCTCTTTCGAGCGCATCTACTTCTCCCGCGCGAACGACGCCGCCATCCACCGCGAACGCAAGGCGCTCGGCGCCGCGCTCCTGCCGCGCATACTCGAAGCGGCGGATGCGCCGTCCGGGGACATCTTCTTCAGCTATATCCCCAATTCCGCCCGCATCGCCTTCCATGGGCTCTTGGAAGCATTGATCAAAGATGCTTTCCTTCACACCGGAGGCATGGTTTCCGGCTGCGGACGCCAGACTTCCGCAGCCGGAGTCCGTAGTCCGGAGTCTGAAGTCTTCCAATCTTTCCCCCGCTTCGGCGAGGTGATCGTCAAGGACGCCAAGTTCCGCACTTTCATCGCCGACGCCGCGGCGCGGCGCGACTTCTACAAACACGTCTACGACGTTACGTACGGCCTTTTGCGCGCCGGCAGGGACACGCTCGTCGTGCTCGACGATTCCATCGTGCGCGGCAACACGATGAAGAACGCGATCCTCCCGATGCTCGACCGCCTCGGCCCGAAGAGGATCGTCATCGCGTCCAGCGCGCCGCCGGTCCGCTACCCCGACTGCTACGGAATCGACATGTCCACGCTCGGCGAGCTCGTGGCGTTCAAGGCGCTCGCGAACCTTCTCGGCCCGGACGCCGGGCGCGAATTGCGCGCGGCGGCGTCCGCTCCGTCCGCCCCGTCCGCGCTCGCCGCGCTCTACGCCCGCTTCGGCGAGAAGGAGCATTGCGCCGAAATCGCCCGCCTGCTCGTTCCGCAGGGAATGAAGGCGGAGGTGAAGGTCGTCTACCAGACAGTGGAGGATTTGAGGCGGTGCCTCGGAAACGATGCCGCCGGAGACTGGTATTTCACAGGAGACTATCCTACGCCCGGCGGATGCAAGGTCTTGCGGAAGGCGATAGAGAACCATCTCGGACACAAAACAGGCAGGTCGTACTAGCGGCCGGCGGCCCGACAGGAACGGAACCCATGGACTACGAGGAAAAATGGAAGGCGGAGCGCGAGCGGAAGGCGTTTCTCGCGCTCGACGACGGAACGGTGTTCCGCGGCGTCGCGTTCGGCGCGAAGAAGGACGCGCTCGGCGAGGTCGTGTTCAACACCGGCATGTGCGGATACCAGGAAATCCTGACAGACCCTTCGTACGCCGGGCAGTTCGTCGTCCTCACGACTGCCGAAGTCGGCAACTACGGCGTAAACGGCGCGGACGCGGAAAGCCGCGCCCTGCTTCTGTCCGGGCTTGTGGTCGGCGACTTGACGGAACCGTGCAGCTGGCGAAGCGAAAAGAGCCTCGATGCCTATCTCAAAGAGAATGGAGTCCCGGGCATCTACGGCGTCGATACGCGGGCGCTTACACTGCACATCCGCGAGCACGGCAACAGGAAGGCCTATCTGTGCGCGGAAGGGACGGAACCGGCGGAAGCCGCCGCAACCAGGGCGCGCGATTGGGAGGGTCTCGACGGACAGGACTACGCCGCCAAGGTGACGTGCAAGGAGCCGTATGGGTTTCATGTCGCCAATGTGAAAGTGTTGCCAAGCCCAATTCCCAGTTCCAATGGCTCCGCACACTCATTGGAAAATGGCAACAATGGAATTGGCAACATTTCCACACTGGCGTGACCGTGGTACCTGCCAAGACTCCCGCAGAAGATGTGCTGGCGCTCGAGCCGGACGGCGTGTTTCTCTCCAACGGCCCTGCCGACCCCGCCGCCGTCACGTATGCGATAGAAAACGCGAGGAAAATCCTCGGGAAGACGCCGGTCATGGGCATCTGCCTGGGCCACCAGATTCTGTCGCTTGCGTGCGGCGCGAAAACGGCCCGCCTGAAGTTCGGGCACCACGGCTGCAACCATCCGGTGAAGAACATTGCCACGGGCAAGGTGGAAATCACAAGCCAGAACCACAATTTCGCCGTCGTGCCGGAGTCCGTGCCGGACTGTCTGGAAGTCACCCACGTCAACCTGAACGACGGCTCCATCGAAGGCGTGCGCCACAAGACGCTGCCCGCCTTCTCGGTGCAGTACCACCCGGAGTCGTGCCCCGGTCCGCACGATTCGCGCTACCTTTTCGGGGAGTTCAAGAAGATCGTCGAATGCAGCCGATAGCGATCGACGGCGGTCGAATGCGGTCGACAGCGGAAAACGGCAGGCCAACATGGGAAAAAAACAGGTCAAATACGTATTCATAACAGGCGGCGTGACGAGTTCGCTCGGAAAGGGCGTCACGAGCGCCAGCCTTGCGCTTCTGCTCAAGAGCCGCGGCTACAAGGTGTTCATGCAGAAGCTCGATCCGTACCTGAACGTGGACCCGGGCACGATGTCGCCGTACCAGCACGGCGAAGTGTTCGTGACGGACGACGGCGCGGAGACGGATCTCGACCTCGGCCACTACGAGCGCTTCGCCGGAGTGACCTGCACGAAGGCGAGCAACTACACGTCCGGGCGCATCTACTCCGCCGTCATCGCGCGGGAGCGCGCAGGCGGATACCTCGGCGGCACGGTGCAGGTGGTGCCGCACGTGACGGACGAGATAAAGGCCGCGATCCGCAGCGCCGGCGCGCACGATTGCGACATCGTGCTGTGCGAGATCGGCGGCGTTTCGGGCGACATCGAATCGCTTCCGTTCCTCGAAGCCGCGCGGCAGGTCAGGTTCGAGTCAGGGCCGGAGAACGTCTGCTTCGTGCATCTCACGCTCGTTCCGTACCTGAAGGCCGCGGGAGAGCTGAAGACCAAACCTTCGCAGCATTCCGTGGGGCAGCTCCGCGCCATCGGCATCATTCCCGACATCCTCGTGTGCCGCACCGAGATGCCGATACCGGAAAGCCACCTCGGCAAGCTCGCGCTCTTCTGCAACGTGAAGCGCGAATGCGTGATCGAGGAGCGCGACGTGTCCGGCAGCGTGTACGCGGTACCGCGCGAACTGAAGGAGCAGCGTCTCGACATCCGGGTGCTGGAGCAGCTGCGCCTTCCGGCGAATCCGATGAAGCACACGGCGTGGGACACGCTCGTGCGCAAGGCCACGATGCCGCGGAGGAAATGCCGCATCGCCCTCGTCGGCAAGTACATCTCCATCCGCGACGCGTACAAATCCATATACGAATCCCTGCAGCACGCGGGGATGGCGAACGACTGCAAGGTGGAGGTGGCGCCGATCGAGGCGGAAGATATTTTAACACAGAGGCGCAGAGACACAGAGTCTAATACAAAACAGCTCTGTGCCTCGGTGCCTCTGTGTTTGAAAAACGTCGACGGCATCCTCGTCCCCGGCGGGTTCGGCGCGCGCGGCGTGGAAGGCAAGATCGCCGCGATAAGATGCGCGCGCGAAAACGGGATTCCGTTCCTCGGAATCTGCCTTGGAATGCAGTGCGCGGTGATCGAATACGCGCGCGACGTGCTTGGATGGACCGACGCAAACTCGACGGAATTCGACGAAAACACCGCCCATCCCGTGATCGACCTCATGGAGGACCAGCGCGGCGTGACCAAGAAGGGCGGCACGATGCGCCTCGGCGCGTACCCGTGCGTGCTGAAGCACGGATCCCTCGCCTGCAGGCTGTACGGCCGCAAAGGGCGCAAAGACGGTTCCGCGTCTGCGGGCCGCCGCGCAAAAAGCGCGGAGACGGTCTCGGAACGCCACCGCCACCGCTACGAGCTGGCTTACGGCGGCGATGGACGGGCCGCGCTCGCCGCGGCGGGGCTTGAGATATCCGGCCTTTCGCCGGACGGGAGCCTTGTGGAGATCGTCGAACTGCCGCAGAGCGTGCATCCGTACTTCATCGCATGCCAGTTCCACCCCGAGTTCAAGTCCCGCCCGGCCGCCCCGCATCCGCTGTTTGACGGCCTCGTGAAAGCCGCGCTGAAAGGCAGGAATAGATGAAACGCACAGACATCAGGAAAATCCTGATCATCGGCTCCGGTCCCATCGTGATCGGCCAGGGCTGCGAGTTCGACTATTCCGGCGTCCAGGCCGTGAAGGCGCTCGAATCGCTCGGCTACGAAGTGGTGCTCGTCAACTCCAACCCCGCTACGGTGATGACCGACCCGGACCTCGCAGACAGGACGTACATCGAGCCGCTGACCGTCGACAGCCTGCACGACGTCATCCGCCGCGAGCGCCCCGACGCGATCCTTCCCACGCTCGGCGGGCAGACCGCGCTCAACCTCGCGATGGAGCTCGACAAGGCCGGCATCCTGCGGCGCTACCGCGTAGAGTCGATAGGCGCGCAGGCGGATGCGATCGCGCGGGCGGAGGACAGGCGGCTTTTCAAGGCCGCCATGAAGGAGCTCGGCCTCGACATGCCGAAATCCGGCAGCGCGCACACCGTCGAAGAGGCGAAAGCCATAGCGGAGACCATCGGCACGTGGCCGCTCGTCGTCCGCCCCGGCTTCACGCTCGGCGGCACCGGCGGAGGGATCGCGCACGGCCGCGGCGAATTCCTCGACATCGTCTCGCGCGGTCTCGAAGCCTCCCTCAACCACGAGGTCCTTATCGAGGAATCCCTGGTCGGCTGGAAGGAATTCGAGATGGAAGTGGTGGCCGACAGGGCCGGGAACGCCGTCGTCGTGTGCTCCATCGAAAACATGGACCCGATGGGCGTGCATACGGGCGATTCAATAACCGTCGCGCCCGCGCAGACGCTGTCCGACCGCGAATACCAGGCCATGCGCGACGATTCCATCGCCGTCCTCCGCAAGATCGGCATCGCGACGGGCGGCTCGAACGTCCAGTGGGCGGTCGATCCGAAGACGGGCCGGCGCATGATAATCGAGATGAACCCGCGCGTCTCGCGCTCGTCCGCGCTCGCCTCGAAGGCCACTGGCTTCCCGATAGCGAAGATCGCCGCGCTCCTGGCGGTGGGTTTCACGCTCGATGAAATCAAGAACGACATCACCGGCAAGACGCTCGCATGCTTCGAGCCTGCGCTCGACTACGTGGTGGTGAAGATTCCGCGCTTCGCCTTCGAGAAATTCCCCGGCGCGTCGACAGCGCTCGGAACGCAGATGAAGTCCGTCGGCGAGGTCATGGCCCTGGGGCGCACTTTCAAGCAGGCGTACCTGAAGGCGGTCCGTTCGCTCGAAGCGCCGCTCAAGTACCACGACGAAACGTCGTACGACCCGTGGTTCAAGGCGCAGCTCGCGGAAATCGAGGCGTTCCGGCGCCATCTGCGGGCGTGCGGCGCGAAGGGCGGCGTCGACGCTTCGCTGCTCCGCCAGGCGAAGGCGTTCGGTTTCGGCGACAGGGAGATCGCAGAGGCCGTCGGAAGCGACGAGGACGCGGTGCGGAAAATCCGCATCGGCCTGGGCATCCGCCCCGAGTTCGGCGAAGTCGACACCTGCGCCGGGGAGTTCGAGGCTGTCACGCCGTACTACTACTCGTACTACCAGATGTCCGGCGGCGACGGCCCGCAGCCGCCGGCGGCCGCCGGAGGCCGCGGGAAACGCAAGATCATGATCCTGGGCGGCGGGCCGAACCGCATCGGGCAGGGCATCGAATTCGACTGGTGCTGCTGCCACGCGGCGTATGCGCTGCGCAGGCGCGGCTTCGAAGTGGTGATGGTGAACTCCAACCCCGAAACGGTTTCGACGGACTACGACACGTCCGACCGCCTCTACTTCGAGCCGCTCGCGTTCGAAGACGTGATGGAGATCTACGAACGCGAGCGGTGCGACGGGGTCGTGGTGCAGTTCGGGGGGCAGACGCCGCTCAACCTCGCGCAGCGGCTGAAGGCCGCCGGCGCGCGCGTCATAGGCACGTCGCCGGACGACATCGACCGCGCGGAGGACCGCGATTTCTTCAAAAGGCTCGTCGAGGAAGTCGGAGTCCGCCAGCCCGCGAGCGGTATCGCGCATTCCACCGCCGACGCGCGCAGGATCGCGGCGGAGATCGAATATCCGGTCCTCGTCAGGCCGAGTTTCGTCCTTGGCGGACGCGGCATGGCGATAGTCGCCACGGACCGGGAGCTCGACAGGTATGTCGGCGACGCCGTCGCCGCCTCGGGCGGCAAGCCTGTCCTGGTGGACAAGTTCCTCGAACACGCGATCGAGCTTGACGTCGACTGCGTCTCCGACGGCAGGACCACGGTCGTCGGCGGAATCCTCGAACACGTGGAGGCGGCAGGCTGCCATTCCGGCGACGCCGCCGCTATCACGCCGCCGCGTTCCCTTTCGCCGGAAACCGTCGCCGAGGTGAAACGCCTCGCCCGCGAGTTCGCGAAGCGGCTCCGCATAACAGGCCTGATGAACATCCAGCTTGCGGTGACGAAGCGGAAAGACGGCGGCGGCGACGTATGGATGATCGAAGTCAACCCCCGCGCCTCGCGCACCGTGCCGTTCGTGTCCAAGGCCACGGGCGTCCCGCTCGCGGACATCGCGGCAAGGTGCATGGCCGGCGAAACGCTCGAAGAGATCGGCTTTACGGAGGAAACCTTCCCCGCGTACACTTCGGTGAAAGAGGCCGTGTTTCCCTTCGTGAAATTCCCCGGCGCCGAGGTCGCGCTCACGCCCGAGATGAAATCTACCGGCGAAGTGATGGCCATCGACGAAGACCCCGAAATCGCATATTTCAAAAGCCAGATTGCGGCTGGCAGCCCGTTGCCGAAATCGGGCGAAGTCTTCGTCGCCCTCCGGGACGAAGACAAGGCCGGCGGCGTCGAAATCGTCCGCAGGCTCGTCCGGCTCGGCTACGGCGTCTACGCCACGTGCGGCACGTCGACGCGGCTGCGGGAGGCGGGAATCCCGTCGAAGGCGGTTTTCCGCATTTCGCGCGGGCGGCCGAACGCGCTCGACCTGCTCCGCGAGGGCGCCCTGAAATGGATAGTCTGCACCGTGGAAAACGGGCGGGAGGCCACCGAAGACAACGCGCGGCTGCGTTCCGGCGCGGTCGCGGCCGGCGTCCCGCTCACGACCACGCTGGACGGCTTCCGCGCCGCCGTGGACGGCCTTGCGGAGGAAGTGGCCTTCGGCGGCACTGGCGTCCGCACCCTGCAGGAATACCACAAGCTACGCCGGACGACATGATGTTTCAGGCCGGCGGGCCGCATGGTGCGGCCTGCCGCACGGGATGGAAGCACGATGAAATTGATAATAGCATATATCCAGCCGGAACGGCTGAATGCGGTCAAGCAGGCGCTCTGCGCCCGCGAGATATACAAGATGTCTGTCACCAATGCGCTCGGTTGCGGGCGGCAGGGCGGCTACGTGCAAATGTATCGCGGCGCGACCGAGGAGGTGACCCTCCACAAGAAGATGCGCCTTGCGATAGGCGTGAACGACGATTATGTCGAGAAGACGATAGAGGCGATCGTCGAAGGCGCGCGCACCGGCGACATCGGCGACGGAAAGATATTCGTCCTTCCGATGGAGGAGTGCGTGCGCATCCGGACCGGCGAACGCGGCCCGGAGGCGATAGGATAAAGGACATGAGACGTGAAGCAAGAGACGAGAGAATACCTCATGTCTTGCGTCTAACGTCTAATGTCAAAGGCAAACTCTCAAAAGGAATTATCCAACAATGACACCTGAAATCACAGCACCCGCAGTGCAAACTAACCTGAACGTCGTATGGACTCTCGTCGCGGCGATCCTCGTCTTCATGATGCAGGCGGGCTTCGCGCTTGTCGAGACGGGCTTCACCCGCGCCAAGAACGCCGCGAACATAATGATGAAGAACTTGATGGATTTCGCGGCCGGTTCGATCGCGTTCTACGTTCTCGGCGCCGCTCTCATGTTCGGCGCCACGAAGGCGGCCGGCTGGTTCGGCTGGGGCGGACTCGGCATGCCGCAGCTCGCGGCTGGCGAGGGCGCGTGGGACTGGACGTTCCTCTTCTTCCAGACGATGTTCGCCGCCACGGCCGCGACGATCGTATCCGGCGCGGTCGCCGAGAGAATAGAATTCAAGAGCTACCTCATCTACTCGGTCATCATCTCGGCGATTGTCTATCCCGTGAGCGGGCACTGGATGTGGGGCGGGCTCGCGGGCGAGGCGTCGCAGGGCTGGATAGAGAAGCTCGGCTTCCATGACTTCGCCGGCTCCACGGTCGTCCACTCCGTCGGCGGCTGGATCGCGCTCGCAGGCGCCATCGCGCTCGGGCCGCGCATCGGCAAATACCGGCACGACGGCAAGGCGAACCCGATTCCCGGACACTCGCTCGTCCTCGGCACGCTCGGCGTGTTCCTCTTGTGGATCGGCTGGTTCGGCTTCAACCCGGGCAGCTACACGGCGGGCGTCGGCTCCATCGGACGCGTCGCCATGACCACGAATCTCGCCGCCTGCGCCGGCACGATCGCTGCGCTCGTCACGGCATGGATCATCATGGGCAAGCCCGACCTCACGATGGCCTTGAACGGCTCGCTCGCGGGACTCGTCGCGATCACCGCGCCTTGCGATCTTGTCACGGCGAACGCCTCGATCGTCATCGGACTCGTCGCCGGCGTGTTCGTAGTCCTCTCCGTGTTCGCGCTCGACCGTGTCCACATCGACGATCCCGTCGGCGCGGTCTCGGTCCACTGCGTGAACGGCGTGTGGGGCACGATCGCCGTCGGACTCTTCGCCGCTCCGACAACGTACGGCTACGGCAACGAGCTTGCGGGGCTCTTCTACGGCGGCGGATTCAAGCTCTTGGGCGTGCAGCTCCTCGGCGCTGGCGCGACGGCCGCCTGGGCGTTCAGCATGGGCGCGGCGATTTTCTTCGCCTTGAAGAAGTGCGGCATCCTCCGCGTCAGCGCGAAGACGGAACTTAAAGGACTCGACCTTGTCGAACACGGACAAGACGCCTACGCCTCGTTCCAGTTCTTCAGCAACACCTGAGAAATGTTGCCAATATTGCCAATGTTGCCAGTTTCAATTACCAATCCCAATTGGAAATTGGCAACATTGGAACAGGCAACAATTCCTCACTGGCAACATTGCCCAACCATTCAACCTTGACAAAACTCCAATGAGAATTAAAACCCTAACCTCTATTCTTGCTTCTGCCGCGCTCGCGTTCTCCGTCGGCGCAGGCCTTAACTTCAGTTGACAAATCCGAACCATGGAAGGATTCTACAGAATCGCAGCCGCATCGCCACGTCTCCATTTGGGCGATCCGGCAACGAACGCGAAGGAACTCGTGCGGCTCGCAAAGGACGCCGCCAAGGACGGCGTGTCGGCAATCGTATTCCCAGAGTTGTGCCTAACGGGCTACACTTGCGGCGACATGTTCTTCCGCGATGAACTCCTAACGGCGGCGAATGCGGCGGCGGAGACCTTCGCCGCGAAAACAGCGAACCTGCCGCTCGTCTCAATCGTCGGCCTACCGGTCGCGGAAGGACCCGCCATCTACAATGCGGCGGCCGTCGTCCATGGTGGCAAAATTGCGGGTATCGTCCGTAAGCGCGCGCTGCCGAACTACGGCGAATACTACGAGCGGCGGCAGTTCACGCCGGCGCCCGCCGACGAACCACTTTCCATCTTTGACGTTGGAGGATTCAGGCTCGGCGTTGAGATATGCGAAGATCTCTGGACGCCCGTTCCGCCGAGTTCGCTGATGGCGGAAAGCGGCGTCGACGTGGTGTTCAACCTCTCCGCCAGCACGGACTTCCTCGGCAAGTCGCAGAGACGCCAGTCGCTCGTCGAACAGCAGAGCCTGCGGCTCGGGTGCGCCTACGCGATGGCGTGCGCCGGTTCGGGGGAGTCGAGCTCCGATGCGATCTATGGCGGATGTCCGGTCATCGCCGTGGAAGGACGGACCGTCGCCGCGGGCAAGTTGTTCAACGGGGCACCGCAGCTCGTCACGGCAGACGTCTATGTCGCCGCCGCCCGGCACCGCAGGCGGAGCACGTCTTCCGTGTATTGCTCGCACCCTATTCCCGGCGTCCGCCGACAGCTGGTCACCATCACCGCCAAGCTGCCCACAGCAACGCCATCCGCCGTTTCCCGATCGCCATTCCTTGACGAATACGGTGAAGACCGTTGGTGGCGGAAGCTTCTCGACATCCAGGCGGCGGGACTCGCGCGGCGGATGGCGAGCGCCGCGATCGGACGGCTTGTCGTCGGCGTGTCGGGCGGTGCGGACTCCGCGCTTGCGCTTCTGGGCGCCTCGGCGGCCCTCAACCGGCTGGGTCTTGAACGCGACAACCTTCGTGCCGTCGTCATGCCGGGATTTGGTTCGACGAAAGCCACGCAGGACCGAGCCGTCGCGCTGGCTGAAGCCGTCGGCGCGTCCGTGCGCGTCGTCGACATCCGCGAGTCGTGCCGCAGGCACCTCTCCGACATCGGACACGTCAAGGGCGTCCACGACATCGCCTACGAGAACGCGCAGGCCCGGGAACGGACGCAGGTCCTGATGGACCTCGCGAACATGGAACGCGCGCTGGTCGTCGGCACGGGCGACCTCTCCGAGATCGCGCTCGGCTGGAACACCTACAACGGCGACCACATGAGCATGTACCAGATCAACGCCTCCGTGCCGAAGACGATGATCCTCGCTGCCCTGCGCCTTGTCGCAAACGAATCTGAAGAACCACTTGGCGACCTCCTGCGCCAGATAGCCTCCGCGCCAATCACGCCAGAACTCGTCCCCAATGCCGCCGTCAACGATTCGGAGGCCCGGCTCGGACCGTACGAGCTACATGACTTCTTCCTCTTCCACTACCTAGTCGACGGTGCCCCCGCCGCCACACTCCGCGAACTGGCGCAGATCGCCTTTGTCGGCGAGTATTCGCAAGACGTGGTCGAAGAAACGCTGTCCAAGTTCCTCCGCCGGTTCCGCGCCGCGCAATACAAGCGCAACTGCGTACCCGACGGACCAAAAATCACACTTTCTCTTTCCCCCCGCGCCGACTGGCCATTCACCCAACAGGCAAGGCGATGGTCGTAGAGGGGAAAGACTCTGAACCTCTGGAAATAGAAACTCTCCAGCGAGTCATGCGTAATAGCCGACGAAAATAGGACTGTCAAGAAACTGTGAGATTTACTGCGTTTTAGCGTTAACAATAAGCATCACACGGGAATGACAAAATCTCCGTATTGAGGGAATTGTCGATCATGCGACATGATCTTGATCCCCTCGCTTTTGGCCTGGGCAAGCAACATGCGGTCAAACGGATCGTTGTGTAGCAATTCAAGCGAGTCCGATTCTGCGGCATTTGCCGCAGTCAATGGAAGTTCGCATATCCCAACCGCGATAAATTCGGAGCGAGCCGCTTCTCCACTGAATGAAAGCCTGTCAGGATGCTTCTTGTGCTTGAGCGAAATCTCCGAAATCGACACGGGACTGAACAGACACGTGTTATGCACATCCTCTATCATCGCTCTCGCCTTTGACGAAAGCAGCGGACTATCGGTGACCAGCCACAAAAGAATATGCGTATCGAGTAGCAGTTCCATCAAAGGACTCCGTCCAGATCAATTGACGCAGCGATTTCCTCGTCCATCGCACGATCTTCTTCCTCAGTGGGAATCCGCCAGACACCCTTCTTCGAACCGATGCGAACGGGACTTTTCCCGACCGTCACCTGCCGAGGCTTGTCGATTTTTACGAGAATCACACGATACTTTCCGCTCTCCGGCACCGAAAGCGAGAAAAATCCACCATCTGCCGATACGTTCTCGTACCAGACACTTTCGGCAGACCCAACTTCAGCCACGGTCTGCAGCCAATCTTTCTTCTCCATCAGTCTCGGCATGTGGACCTCTACTTCACCTTTCATTCGTTCAAGGGCACATCAACCCTAAACAAAAATCGTAATTATTATTGCATTCTCGGCCCCAAAAGTCAATGCGGGCGCGGCGAAATTCCGTAATGGGTTAGTGGGTTGCGCAGCCCACCAACCGATCTGAGGATTAGGGCCGTCTTTCCGCAAGGGTGCGGACGCTTGGCGTCTCCAAAATGAAGAAA
>CADCBS010000040.1 GCA_902799715.1 uncultured bacterium
CCCCCCCCCCCCCCGCCGCAATTTGATTTCATACTTACCGTAATCTCGTTTCTGGAATATCCCACCAGGCAAGATTTGATTTCATACGTACCGTAATCTTGTTCCTGGAATGTTCCACCAGGCAAGATTAGATTTCATACTTACCGTAATCTCACTTAAGACAGATTGAAGCATGCAGCCGGTCTTCGACATTGATTTCATACGCACCGTAATCTCGTTTCTGGAATGTTCCGCCAGGCAAGATTTGATTTCATACGCACCGTAATCTCACGAAAGGGGGAGGGGGCGGAAATGCGGCATTTTCAAAGGGTGGGATTCTAATCTGTTGAAAGAACGCATGTCTGTTGAAAGAAAGCATGCTTTTTACACCGCGCTACGGTACTTTGCGATGAGGGCGGCTATCCTCGCCGCGTTGCGAAGTCGCCAGTGCATTCCGGCCTGCTTGCAGCGTCGTGCGACGAGGATGCGGGCAGCGGCCTCTATGTGGCACGAGGATATGTAGCAGCCGTTCTTCCTGAGCCACCCGTAGTTCATGTTGTCCTTGCGCTTGTCGAGATAGTCGAGGGCCGACGTCAGATCCTTCGACTTTGCGAGCCCGTCCGCGTACAGGCGCCTGATTCTCTTCACCCTCGTGCCGACGTCGGATCCTTCGACTTTGCGAGCCCGTCCGCGTACAGGCGCCTGATTCTCTTCACCCTCGTGCCGACGTCGCATCCTTCGACTTTGCGAGCCTGTCCGCGTACAGGCGCCTGATTCTCTTCACCGTCGAGCCGGCGCCGATCCTAAGCATGATGCTGCGGCATGTCCTGTACTCCCTTGTCGGGGTCTGCGATCCCGAGCGCGTTGACGCACTTCGACAGGTATCCGCTTGCGTGCATGAAGTCGTTGGTGAACACCATGTCCTTCCGGAACGCGTCACGCATCGCCTTTTCGATCGCCTCCTCGCCGTCCGCGACGCACTGCATCCTCGGCGCGGTGCCGTATCCCCGCGCGACGCCGTGCAGCCGGATCATGCCAGTGAGCATCGCCGCGTCTCCGTCCGTCACGGCGTACGAGAACGAGCCCCGGATGGGGATAGGCTCGCCTTTCTCCGTGACGCGCTCGTATCCGCAGAAGCTCATGACCCTGAGCTGCCGCGAGCCCGCCTCGCCTCCGGACTTCCCCTTGACGCCCTTCGTATCGGCCTTCACGCAGGGCGCGTTCGTGCCGTCCGCCATTCCCACGAGCGTGCGCTGGACCTCCTTTGAGCCCTCGGGCGCGCGCTTCAGGTCTCCGTCGATGCGCGGCATCGCCTTGCGGCGCTACGCCTCCGGCAAACGCTCGACCCCCTCCAGCAGCTTGAGGACGTTCACGAGCCTCGGCTGCGGGAGCCTCAGGAGTCTTGCGTTTTTTTTAGCAAGGGAGGCGTGGCTCGGGCTGCGTCAGGTCAACAATCGGCAATCCCACCCGCCATTTTCAAACAGGATGGTGATTTTTGGAGGTGGTTATGGTAGAATTATACCCATGCGATACTATATTGCGATTCTGGTCGGCGCGGTCCTGGCGAACAATTTCGTCCTGAGCCGCTTTCTGGGGTGCTGTCCGTTCCTGGGCGTGTCCAAGAAGACGGACACGGCGCTCGGGATGTCAGGCGCGGTGATATTCGTGATGACGGCGGCGTCCGCCGTGACGTGGTGCCTGGACCGCTGGGTGCTGCAGCCGTGCGGGCTGGGCTACGCGCACACGCTCGCGTTCATCCTCGTGATCGCCGCGCTCGTGCAGTTCATCGACATTGCGATGAAGCGCTTCCTGCCGCCGCTCCACGCCGCGCTCGGCATATTCCTGCCGCTCATCACCACGAACTGCGCGGTGCTGGGCGTGGCCGAGCTGAACCTGAAGGACCACAGGCCGTTCCTCGAATCGGTGTTCTTCTCGTTCGCGGCGGCGCTCGGCTTCGCCCTGGCGCTCGTGGTGTTTTCCGGCCTGCGCGAGAAACTCGCCCTGGCGAATCCGCCGCGCGCCTTCCGCGGCGTGGCGCTCGCGCTCGTCACGGCCGGTCTGCTGGCGCTGGCGTTCATGGGCTTCAGCGGGATGAAGGTGTGACGGGAGCGGGCGCGCGGCGCGACGCGGGAAAGGAGCGTTTGGGATGTCAGCTGTACTGATAGCCGTGGCGGCGATAGCCGGGACCGGGCTGGTGTGCGCCGCCGTGCTGGCGCTTGCGGACAGGTATCTGTCGGTGCGCGAAGATCCGCGCATCGGGATGATAGCGGCGGCGCTGCCGGGGGCCAACTGCGGCGGGTGCGGGTTCGCCGGATGCGGCGACTACGCGCGCGCGCTGGTGGAAGGCAAGGCTGCGCCCGGGCAGTGCGCCCCGGGCGGGGCGGAATGCTCCGCCGCCTGCGCGAAGATACTGGGCGTGGCCGCCGCCGCGGCGGAGAAGCGCGTCGCGCTGGTGCATTGCTGCGGGTCGCGCAGCGAAGCCGTGCGCGTGGGCGACTACAACGGGATATGCGACTGCGGCGCGGCCGCCGCCACGGCGGGCGGCGACAAGGGATGCAGGTTCGGCTGCCTTGGATACGGATCCTGCGCCAACGCGTGCCCGCAGCACGCGATCACCATATCCGACGGCCTCGCCCGCGTGGACAAACGCCTCTGCATCGGATGCGGAAAATGCGCAAGCGCCTGTCCGCGCCATCTCATCGAGCTGGTCCCGGCGTCCGCGACGATCCACGTCCTGTGCGCCAACACCCTGCGCGGCCCCGACGTGCTGAAAGTGTGCGGCAAGGGATGCATAGGGTGCAGGCTCTGCCAGAAGAATTCCGGCGGACCGGAGGCCGGCCACTTCACTTTCGACGGGTTCCTGGCGAAGGTGAACTACGCGAACCCGCCGTCCGATCCCACGCTGCCCGGCAAATGCCCGCGCAAGTGCATCGCCGAGGACGCCCATTTCGAGACCGGCCACTGACGGCCGGGACAAAAGAGAAAGCGGAACGAAGATGAAAAAGACACCGGCATCCGGAGTTGAAGGAAAAGTGGTCGTGTGCACGGGCGCGGCAGGCGTGCTCTGCTCGTCCCTGACGGAAGACCTGCTGCGCCACGGCGCGAAAGTGGCGGTTCTCGACCTGCGCGGCGACGTGGCCCGCGAATTCTGCGCGAAGCTCGCGAAGAAGGGTCTCGGCCAGACGCTCCCGGTGGAGGCGAACGTGCTGGACAAGGAATCGCTCGAAAAGGCGAAGCGCGAAATACTGAAGAAGTGGCGCCGCATCGACGTCCTGGTGAACGGCGCCGGCGGCAACCATCCCAAGGGCACCTGCCCGGAGGAGCAGATCACGAAAGACTCGAAACTCGAAGACACGTTCTTCGGCCTGACCGGCGAAGGCTTCGAGTTCGTGAACAAGCTGAACCTCGTGGGCACGGTCCTGCCGTGCCAGGTGTTCTGCCGCGAAATGCTGAAGCGCGGCGGATCGGTGCTGAACTTCTGCTCCATGGCGGCGTACCAGCCCATGACGAAGGTGGCGGCATACGGCGCGGCCAAGGCCGGCATAATGAACTTCACCAAGTTCCTCGCCACGCACCTCGCGCCGATGGGCATACGCGTGAACGCCCTCGCGCCAGGTTTCTTCATCACCAACCAGAACCGCTTCCTGCTGCTCGAAAAGGACGGCAAGACGCTTACCGCGCGCGGAAACAAGGTGATCGCCAAGACGCCGATGCGCAAGTTCGGCCAGCCTTCCGACCTGCACGGCGCGGCGCGCTTCCTGATGTCGGACGAGGCGTCCTTCATCACCGGCGTGACGCTGCCCGTGGACGGCGGCTTCATGTGCTACTCCGGCGTTTGACGCGCGGGACAGAGGGTTCTTCCGGGCCATGGACGCAAAGCTCGAGACAAAACCTGCGGAATCGTGCAGGTGGGACGCGGCCTCGCTGGGCGAGATAATGCTGCGCCTGGACCCCGGCGACGGCCGCATACACACGGCCCGGGAATTCAGGGCGTGGGAGGGCGGCGGCGAGTACAACGTGGTGCGCGGCCTGCGGCGCTGCTTCGGCATGCGCACGACGGCCGTGACCGCGTTCGCCGACAACCCCGTAGGCAGGCTGGTGGAGGATTTCATGCTCCAGGGCGGCGTGGACGTTTCGCACGTCCTGTGGCGCCCGTACGACGGCATCGGCCGCACCGTGCGCAACGGGCTGAACTTCGTGGAGCGCGGCTTCGGCTGCCGCGGCGCGCGCAGCTGCGCCGACCGCGGCCACACGGCGGTGTCGCAGCTGAAGCCCGGCGACATCGACTGGGATGCGCTCTTCGCGAAAGAAGGCGTGCGGTGGTTCCACACCGGCGGCATCTTCGCCGCGCTGTCGGAATCAGCGGCCGAAACCGCTATCGAGGCGCTGAAGGCCGCGAAGGCCGCCGGAACCGTGACAAGCTACGACCTGAACTACCGCGCTTCGCTGTGGAAGGCGTCCGGCGGCCCCGCCAGGGCGCGCGAGGTCAACCGCGAAATCGCGAAATACGTGGACGTGATGATCGGCAACGAAGAGGATTTCACGGCCGCGCTCGGCATCGAAGTGGAAGGCGTGGACGAGAACCTGACCGTCCTGCCCGCCGAAAGCTTCGGCAGGATGATCGAAAAGGCCGTGGCGGAATACCCCAACTTCAAGGCCGTGGCGACGACGCTGCGGTCCGTGAAGTCCGCCACCGTGAACGACTGGGGCGCGCTCTGCTGGCACGCCGGGCGGCTGCACCGCGCGACGCAGCGCGACAGGCTGGAGATATACGACCGCGTAGGCGGCGGCGACTCGTTCGCCTCAGGCCTGATATACGGCTTCCTGACGACGGGCGACGCCGCCAGGGCCGTGGAGCTGGGCGCGGCGCACGGCGCGCTTGCGATGACCACGCCGGGCGACACTTCGATGGCGCTCGCGGCGGAAGTGGAAAAACTCGCGGGCGGCGGCTCGGCGCGCGTGGACAGGTAGTCCGCCGGCCGGGACGGCGCAAGCACAGGGAAGACATGAAAACGGGAATAAGGGAGACGATCGGCGGCGCGGGGGTGATACCCGTCGTCGTGATCGAAAACGCGGAACAGGCCGTTCCGCTGGCGCGGGCGCTCGCCGAAGGCGGGCTGCCCGTGGTGGAGATAACGTTCCGCACCGCGGCCGCGGCCGCGGCGATAGCCGCCATAAGGCGCGAAGTCCCGCAGGCCACGCCAGGCGCGGGCACGTTGCTTTCGCCCGCCCAGGTGCAGGCCGCGAAGGACGCCGGCGCGGCGTTCGGCGTGGCGCCGGGCTTCGACCCGGCCGTCGCGCGCGAGGCGCAGCGGCTCGGCCTGCCGTTCTGCCCGGGCGTGGCCACGGCGAGCGAACTTTCGCAGGCGCTGTCGGCGGGATTCGACACCGTGAAGTTCTTTCCGGCCGAAGCCGCGGGCGGCGTGAAGATGATAAAGAACCTGCTGGGCGCGTTCCGCTGCACCGGCGTGAAGTTCATGCCCACGGGCGGCGTGAACGCGGACAACCTGGCCGCCTATCTGGCGGTGCCCGAAATCATAGCGTGCGGCGGCACGTGGATCGTCCCCAAGGACGCCCTCGCCGCAGGCGACTACGGCAGGATAGCCGCGCTCGCCGCCGAGGCGCGCGCGCTGGTCCGCGCCGCCCGCGGGTAGGGCGGGGGCGCGCAAGAAAAGAAATGCAGACTCCCGCAAGATTCGAAGACGTCCTCGCGAAGTGGCCTTCCGCCAAAGTGCGCGACCTGATAATGTCGCGCACGGAAGAAGACGCCGCCGCCGCGCTGCGCGCCACCGGCGCATGGTCGCCGGAAACCCTGGCCGCGCTGCTTTCGCCCGCGGCGGAGCGGTTTCTGGAACAGCTGAAAGCGCTTTCCGCAGACTGGACGCGCCGCCGCTTCGGCCGCACGGTGCAGGTGTTCGATCCGCTGTACGTGTCGAACTACTGCTGCAACGGCTGCCGCTACTGCGGCTTCAACGCGCGCTCGCGCGACACGGTCCGCCGCGCCCTTTCGTTAGAGGAGGCCGAAGCCGAGGCCCGCGCGCTCGCGGCCTCCGGCGTGAAGAACATCCTGCTCCTGTCGGGCGAGGACAAGGTCCGCTCCTCCCCGGAATACTTCTGCAGGCTCGCGCGCGCCATACGCCCGCTCTTCGCCGAGGTGTCGGTGGAGATATACGCCTGCACTGAGGACGAGTACCGGGAACTCCACGCCGCCGGCGTGGACGGCATGACAATGTTCCAGGAGACGTACAATCCCGCCGTCTACGGGGAATACCACCCGTTCGGGCCGAAGGCCGACTTCTCCAACCGCCTCGACGCGTACGACCGCGCGGCGCGCGCGGGCATGGCGTTCCTTGGGCTGGGGGCGCTGCTGGGCATAAACGACTGGCGCGAAGAAGGCTTCTTCCTGGGGCTGCACGCCGCGTGGCTGCGCAAGCGCCACTGGCGCTGCGCGACGGCGTTCTCGTTCCCGCGCATACGCCCGGCGCACGGCGGCGAGCCGCCGCCGTTCCCGCTGTCCGACGCCGGGCTGGTGCAGCTGATGTGCGCGCTCAGGGTGTCGTTCCCCGACAGCCCGATAACGGTCTCCACGCGCGAAGCCCCGGGCTTCCGCGAAGAGCTGGTGCGCATCGCCGCCACCAAGATATCCGCCGGGGCGAAGACCACGCCGGGCGGCTACACGTCGAGCACCGGGGCCGACGCGCAGTTCGAGACATCCGACCGCCGGTCCGTCGCGGAGGTCCTCGCCTCGCTCCGCGCGAACGGCATCGACCCCGTGATGAAAGACTGGGACGGCGCGTTCTCCGCGGCGCCCGGCGCAGGAGACGCCGCAGAGTGAAAGACGCGACCGTCCTGCGCCTGAAACGGTTCAAACGCGCCGTCCGCGCCCCTTTCGAACGGCTCGGCATCGCGATAGGCCTGGCGGTTTTCGCATTCCTGCCGCGGCGCGCGATGATCGCGCTGTGCGACGCGCTTTCCGCGATGTTCCGCCCGTTCGACCGGCGCGGGATGAAACGCGCGCGCGAAAACCTGCGCACCATGTTCGGCGCGCGCCTCAGCCCGAAGCGCGAAGAGCTGATCCTGCGCGGATCGTACCGCAACATGGCGCGCACGCTCGGCCACATATTCTGGACTTCGCGCCGCTCGCGCGAACGCGCCGCCGAGGCCGGACGCCTTTCGGCGGACGCGGAGCGCTGGCTCGAGACGAACCCCGCCTCCGTGACCGTTTCGTGCCACATGGGCTGCTGGGAGATCCTTTCGCAGCTCGTCTACCTGAAGGGCCGCCGCATCATCTCCGTGGCCAAGCCGATCGGCTCGAAGCGCATAACGGAAATGCTGATGAAGGCGCGGCGCTCGCTCGGGCAGGAGATAGTCCCCGCCGACGGCGCGTTCAAGCACCTTTACGCCGGCCTGCGCGAAGGCGCCGACATCGGGCTGCTCGTGGACCAGTGCGTGAACCCGAAGGCCGGCGGGCTGTGGGTGCGGTTCTTCGGAAAGCCGATATGCGTCAGCGCCGCTCCGGCGTTCCTGTCGGCGAAGGCGCACGCGCCGGTGATCCTGGCCTGGTCGCGCACGCTGCGCGACACCACCTACCGCTGCGAATGCATCAAGGCTTTCATGCCGGACAGGCGCACCGGCGTGTGGGAGTTCACCCAGGAGATTATCGAGACTTTCGAGAAGACCATCCGCCGGCATCCCTCCTCGTGGGTGCTGAACTACAGGTACTGGACCGACCGGCCCAAGCCGGACGAGCTTGCGCAGCTCGACCGCCGCACCGCCGGGCGCGAGGCCGCGCGCCGCGCCGCCGCCGGAGGGGAGGCGTAGGCCGTGGCGGCGGGCCGACGCCAGGCGAGCGCGTTCGGCAGCCTGCCCGACGCCGTGAAGCCGCGCGAGCAGCTGCGCGACGCGCCTTCCGCCGCCGCGCTGTCCGACGAATCCCTGCTCGCGATCCTGCTGAAGACAGGCTCCGCCGGATGCGACGTGATGACCGCCGCCCGCCGCCTGATCGCCGCCGCAGGCTCTACGTCCGCGCTCGTGCGCTCCGACTGGCGCACCGCGGTGCGGGCCGCGCAGGAATACAACCGCCGCCACCCCGACGCGCCGCTGAAGGGATTCGGCCCCGTGAAGGCCCTCGAGCTGCAGGCCGCGTTCGAACTCACGCGCCGCGCATACGCCCCCGGCGGCGACGACATCCGCTGCATCGCGATCTCCACCCCCGAGGACGCCTGCCGCATCTTCCGCCGCTCCGCGCTCGCCGGCGACGAGCAGGAGAACTTTTTCGTGCTTCCGCTCGACTCGAAGCACCGCCCGCTGTGCGAGTTCCCGGAAAAGGTCACGCGCGGAACCGCCACGGCCGCGCCCGCCCACGCGCGCGAGGTGTTCAAGTGCGCAATCCGCTGGGGCGCGCAGTGCGTGTTCCTGGCGCACAACCACCCGTCCGGCGACCCTGCGCCAAGCCGCGACGACATCGCGCTCACCGAAAGGCTCGTCGCGTCTTCGCGCATCCTGGGCATACCGGTCCTGGACCACATCGTAATCGGCGACCCCTCGCGCCCGCACGGCGGATTCGTGTCGCTGCGCCGCGAAGGGCTCGCGGAATTCTGACGCCAATCCGGAAAACGGAACGGAGGCATTCCATGATACTGAAACTCCTGATCGAGAAAAAACGCGATCGCGGCGAGCTTTCCGCCGACGAGATACGCGCGCTCGTGTCCGCATACGTGGCCGGGGAATTCTCCGACGCGCAGATGTCCGCGTTCGCGATGGCCGTGTGCTGCCGCGGCATGACCCCGGCCGAAACCGCAGTCCTGACCGACGCCATGCGCACGAGCGGCGACTGCTTCGACTGGTCCGGCCTGCCGCGCCCTGTCGCCGACAAGCATTCCACCGGCGGCGTGGGCGACAAGCTTTCATTCATAATCCAGCCCATCGCGGCGGCGGCCGGAATGTCCGTCCCGTCGCTTTCGGGGCGCGGCCTCGGCCTTACGGGCGGCACGATCGACAAGCTCGAATCCATACCCGGCTTCCGCGCCGAGGTCCCCGCCGGCGAACTCCGCCGCCGCATGCAGGAACCGCCTTACCTGTGCATCTGCTCGCAGACGCCCGAAATCTGCCCCGCGGACCGCAAGCTCTACGCCTTGCGCGACGTCACGGGAACCGTGGCGTCGATCCCGCTGATCACCGCGAGCATCCTGTCGAAGAAACTCGCCGAAGGCGCGGGCGTGCTCGTGTTCGACGTGAAATGCGGGCGCGGCGCGTTCATGCGCACGCGCGCCGACGCCGACGCGCTCGCCGCGTCGCTCGTGGACGGCGCGCGCAGGCTCGGCCGCAAGGCCGCCGCCACCGTCACGCCGATGGACGTTCCGTTGGGGCGCGCCGTGGGCAACTCCCTCGAAATCGAAGAGGCCCTGGAAGTCCTTTCCGGGCGCGGGCCGCAGGACGTGCGCGGACTTTCTCTGCATTTCGCCGCGCAGATGGTGGAGCTTTCCGGGCTGGCGCCTTCGCCGGAGGCCGCGCGCGCGAAATGCGAAGAGCTGCTCGACGGCGGGGATGCCTTGCGCGCGTTCCGCGCCGCCGTGGCCGCGCAGGGCGGCGACTGGGACGCCTTCGAGCGCGAAAAGCGCGCGGGCGTGCGGACGCTCGAGGTCGCGTGGGACGGGCCGGAGGCGCGCGTCGCGGACGTCGATGCGGAGAAGATCGCGCGCGCCGCGCTCATGCTCGGCGCCGGCCGCTCGGCGCCCGGCGAGAAGCTGGACCTCAAGGCCGGGATCGTCCTGCGCAAGAAGCCCGGCGAAACCGTGCGGCCCGGCGAAACCGCGGCCGAACTGCACGCCACGCGCGCGGACCGGCTTACGCCCGAAGCGGCCGCGCTCGTGCGCTCCGCTTTCAGCGCCTGAACCGCAAACCGTCCGCGCGCGGCCGTGCGCGCGGACGCTACCGCTTTTCCGCCACGCGCATGATGAAGCGCTTCGGCTCGAAGCGGACGAATTCCACCTCGACGCCGTCTATCGCCATCAGCGCGCTGCCGTCGGTCGCCTTGTCGAGCGTCCAGCGCAGGGTCCATGTTTCGCCCGGCGGGACGACAAGCCCTTCCGGCGCCGTCGCCACCGGGACGGAAAACGGGAAGGAGTCCCCGGCGGCGGCGCCTTCGGAAACCATGGGCGCGGCGGCGTGGAGCTCGGTCCTGTCCGCGTCGGCGGCGCCGGCCGCGCCGAATGTCAGGCGCAGGCGCTGGTCCTTGTTCTTGTTTCTGGCCCCCCACTGCTGCGCCGAGTAGCGCACGGCGGCGAGCGACTGCGCCGCGCCGGTGTCGTTGGTGAAGGCGATTTCGAACGAGGCCGTCTTTTCCTTCGAGGAATACAGCCCCAGCGCGGGCGACGCCGCATAGACGTTCGTGGAGCATCCGTACAGTCCGCCGCTCGTGGCGCCGGGCGAGAACTTCCTGACCAGCGACACGGCGTCCGCTCCGTAGAACGCGCTGCATCCCGCAAGCGAAAGGCGGTTCGTCCACGCCGCCTGCACGGCCGGGACCGAAGAGAAGTCCTGCGAATACGCGCCGCCGCATCCAAGGATCGACACCGCCTTCACGGGCGCGTGCGAAAGGTCGACTTCGATCCCTTCGGAGAGGGCGGACCGTTCGCCGGCGAGCTGTCCGAACGCGCGGACCGCCACGGACACCGGCACTGACGGCAGGCCGCCGATCGTCCCAGACGTCGCGCTCCCCGGCACAATCTGGACCAGGCTGATGAATTCAACGCCTGGCTCGCCCTCGCTGTAGCCGGAGACGATCGCGATCTCGTCGATCGACAGGCGCCTGTCGCCGCTGTCGAACGAATTCACTATCAGGCGGTCGCCGTCTTCGAGCTCGGGAAGCGGTATGTGGCACGTCGTCCACTCGTTGGCGATGTTCGCCTGCCAGATGTCGTTCGTGCGCGCGCCGCGCACAAGCTGCAGAAGGGCGGGCGCCGGCGACGTCTTGCTGCACTTGGCCGCGATGCGCAGGTACCGCCCGGAACCCGCCGGAAGCGGCGGCGAGACAAGCCGCCCGGAAGCACTGGTGGTCCCGATCCGCACCGCGCCGTCGACATCGGCGCGATACAGCTTGTCGGGCCATTCCCATCCGGAATTGTCGAAGCACTCCGCAGCCGCCGCGTCGCCGAGCGCAGCCGTGCTGCCGCTTGTCTTGGCGCCGGCGAACGTTTCGGTCCAGACGTCCGTTCCCGGCGAAGCCCCTGTCACGGTGTTTGTCCAGGCGTGGATTTCGTATCCGCCGGCGCCGGGGGACGACGACCACGAAAGCGTGACGGACGACGGCGTCCAGTCCGTCACGGCCACGTTCTCCGGCGTGGCCGGAAACGAGTCCAGCCATTCGGCCGTGAACGTTCCCGGGGTGAACGATCCCTCGAACTCGATGCGGAACGACGTGAACTTGCGGAGGAAGTCGAACTCGAAGGACGCGCTCCTGGAATTGCCGTTCAGGCCGGATGCGACCGTAACCGCTTCCACGGCGCCGGGCCCGTTGGCGTAGATTGTAGCCGTGCCGGCGCCTTCGGCCGCGTATGTGAACTCTATGCGCGTCACGGGGCCGGGAAATTCGGGGCTTTCTATCAAGCCTGGCTCCACGTTCCAGCGTTGCAGCCCCTCGGAACCCGAAAAATCCGCCACGGACGTTCCGCACATCGCGACCGCTGGAACGAGCGCGGCCGCAGCAGACGCGGCCAAAACGCGGCGCATGGACTTTGTCATCGCAATCCCCCCTGTTTCCCGGCTCCGCTGTATCAACCGCCGCCCAGAACGCCGCGGATGCGTTCCAGGCTTTCGGCGTCCAGCCCCGCGCCGCTCGGCAGGCAGATGCCGCGCGCGAAGAAGTCCGCCGACGTTTCGCCGCCGAACGCGGCGGCGTCCTTGAATACAGGCTGCAGATGCATCGGCTTCCAGACGGGGCGCGTTTCGATTCCGTGCGCCGCGCACCGGGCGGCGGCGTCGTCGCGCTCCGCCTGCGAAGGGAACAGGAAAACCGAAAGCCAATGCGTGGGAAAAGAATCCGGGTGGCACGGGAACGGCTCCAGCGCAGGGAACGCCTTGCGGTAGAAATCGAATATCGCGCGCTTGCGCGCGAGGATTTCCGGGAAGGCGTCGAGCTGGCCCAGCCCCACGGCTGCGGAAAGGTTGGGCATCCTGTAGTTGTAGCCTGTCCGCGCGTGCTCGTACCACGGGAAAGGCTCGCGGGCCTGCTGCGAAAGCCATCGCGCGCGCTCCACGACCGCGGGGTCGCGCGACACGAGCGCGCCGCCGCCGCCGGTCGTCACGATCTTGTTGCCGTTGAACGAGAACACGCCCGCGAAGCCGGCGGTCCCGGCGGGGCGGTCTTTCCACTTCGACCCGAACGCCTCGGCGGAATCGCACACGAGCGCCGCTCCGGCCTCGGCGCATACCGCCTCGAGGGCGTCGTAGTCGCAGCATTCGCCGTAGAGGTCCGTCGCCACTACGCACTTGGGGCGCAGCTCCGCCACGGCCTTCCGCAGGAGCGGGATCGAAATCTGTCCGGTGGCGGGGTCGCTGTCCACGAACGCGGGCGCCGCGCCGCGATGCACGGCCGGGGCTGCGGACGCGATGAAAGTCAGGTCGCTGCACACCACGGTGTCGCCGCGGCCCACGCCGAGCATGTCGAATATCAGGTCGAGCGCGGCGGTTCCGCTGGAAAGCGCCGCGGCGGACGGCACGCCGCAATGCGCGGCTATGCGGCGCTCGAAGGCGTCGGCCATCGGGCCGCACGGCGCCACGTAGCCGCTGTCGAACGCGGCGGAGACGTTGGCGCGCTCGCTCCCGCCGCACCAGGGCGGGGAAAGGAATATTCTGCTGTCGCGCCGGGAGCCGGACATTTCCGCGTGGAATCCCGTGATCAGGCGCCGCGCGAAGGCGTGACGGACGCCGCAGGCGCGCCGGGCATGGACCCGGCCGGGCCGAGCGCGCATTTCACCTCCGCCTCGGCGGCGAGGCTGCCTTCCACGAACCCGCGCAGGCCGAAGTGGCCGATTATCGGGCGGCGCAGGCCCTTTTCGCGGATGGCGTCGATGTCGGCGCGCGATGGCACCTTGACGTTTTCGACCACGGTCACGAGCCTGTCGCCAGGGCGCACGGGAACCTTGAACTTCACCTCGTCGATGCGGGCGAGCAGGAACGACGCCACGCCGTCGCCCAGCAGCTTGCGCGCCACCACGGCGGCGCCGGCAACCTGGGCCATGGACTCCACCAGCACCACGCCGGGCACCACGGGGAAGTCCGGGAAGTGGCCCTTGAAGAAGTCGTTCTTCTCGAGCGTGTACGTGTACTCGCCGATCGCGCCGGTTTCGTCGGCCGAGAGAAGCGTGTCGACGAAGAGGAACGGCGGGCGGTGCGGCAGGAGCTCGCGCCCCGGAAGGTTGTAGACGGTCTTGAATTGCGGATATTCCATCGCGGCGCCCCGGATTCAGCCTGCGTAGGCCTTGAATGAAAGTATGCCGTTGTGCCCGCCGAAACCGAGCGACGACGAAAGCGCCGCGCGGATTTCGCGTTTCACGGCCTTGTTCGGCGTGTAGTCCAGATCCAGCTCAGGATCGGGGTTTTCGTAGTTGATCGTGGGCGGAATCACGCCTTCCTTGATGGCGAGCGCGGTGAACGCGGCTTCGGTGGCGCCGGCGGCGCCGAGCAGGTGGCCGGTCATGGACTTCGTGGACGAGACGGCCAGCTTGTAGGCGTGCCCGCCGAAGACCTCCTTGATCGCCTTCGTCTCCATGGAGTCGTTCAGGCTGGTGGACGTGCCGTGCGCGTTTATGTAGTCCACGGTGGACAGGTCGTCGATGCCGCCGTCCTGCAGGGCGATCTTGAACGCCTTCACGGCGCCGGCGCCGGACGGGTCGGGCGCGGTGATGTGGTAGGCGTCGGCCGTGGCGCCGTATCCGGCCAGCTCTGCGTAGACCTTCTTAGCGCCGCGCGCCTTGGCGTGCTCCTCGGATTCGAGGATCAGCACGGACGCGCCTTCGCTGAGGACGAATCCGTCGCGGTCGGCGTTGAACGGGCGGGACGCCTTTTCGGGCGTGTCGTTGAAACCGGTGGAAAGCGCCTTCATCTTGCAGAAGCCGCCCATGCAGTATTCCTGCACCGTGGCTTCGGTGCCGCCGGCTATCACGACGTCGGCCCGGCCGGCGCGTATCATGTCGAGCGCGAAGCCAAGCGCGTCGGTGGAGGAAGCGCAGGCCGTCACGACCACCTGGCAGGGGCCTTTGGCGCCGAGCGCCATGGAAACGTTCCCGGCGGCCTCGTTGGGGATCAGCGCGGGGATCATCATCGGCGAAAGGAAGTGCGGCCCTTTCTCGAAAAGGACCTTGAAGCCGACCTCGTTGATGTCCATTCCGCCTATGCCGTTGCCGAAGAGCGTCGCCACGCGGTCCATGTCCGGCGGCGCGGCGAACGCGGCGTCCTCCCAGGCCTCCTTGGCGGCCACGACCGCGTACTGCGTGAAGAGCGCCATCTTGCGCAGGGCCTTGGGCTCGATCTTGCCGGCCACGTACTCCGGGAACCCTTTCACCTCGCCGGCCACGTGCGCCGTCAGCCGCGACGAGTCGAACCTGGTGATCGCCGTCACTCCGGACTTGCCGTCCTTCGCCGCCTGCCACGACGCTTCGCGCGTGAGGCCGATTGGGGTGACCATTCCGATGCCGGTTATGAGGACTTTCTTCTTGCTCATTTTGCAGTATCCCTGTTGTCTCGGACTCCGCCGGACGCGCCCGGCCAGTCCATGATCGTTCCGCCGAAAGTCAGCCCCGCGCCGAATCCGCAGAGCACGATTCGCATGCCGTCGCGGAGCGCGCCGCCCCTCGCCGCCTGGTCCAGCGCCACGGGGATCGACGCGGCGGACGTGTTTCCCGTGGACGCGATGTTCAGGTAGAATTTCCCGAGAGGCAGGTCCATGCGGCGCGCGACCGCCTCGATTATGCGCCCGTTCGCCTGGTGGGCGAAGATGCAGTCCAGCTCGGCAGG
This sequence comes from uncultured bacterium, assembly GCA_902799715.1. Taxonomy (GTDB): domain Bacteria; phylum Verrucomicrobiota; class Kiritimatiellia; order RFP12; family UBA1067; genus CADCBS01. The sequence continues at coordinate 14,995 of CADCBS010000040.1, forward strand.
CGCGGTCCCGGCCGCCGCGCACAGGCTGCGCGTGACGTCTTCGAGGGCCTTTATCGCGAAATTGTAGACGTTGCGCCCTTTCATGGCGAGCGGCGCCGCGGGAAGCGGCTTGCCGTCCGGCCCAGGGCGCGTTCCGCCCTCGCGCACGATGTACGGCGCTCCGGAGCCGTCGGCGCGCAGCGTCGAAAGCCACAGCGAGGGGCTTTCGGAGTATTCCACCACCGCCGCGCCCGCGCCATCGCCGAAGAGTATGCACGTGCCGCGGTCTTTCCAGTCCACGATGCGCGAAAGCGTCTCCGCGCCGATCACGAGCGCCGGCCTGCGCGACAGCTCCACGAGCCCGCGCGCCGCCTCCAGCGCGTAGATGAAGCCCGCGCACGCGGCCTGGATGTCGAACGCGCCCGCGTTCCGGCACCCCAGCGCGTTCTGCACCATGCACGCCGTGGAGGGGAACGTGGCGTAGTCGGGCGTGGAAGTGGCCACCACCACCATGCCCACGTCTTCGGGCTTCAGCCCGGCCGCCGCGAGCGCCGCGCGGCCCGCTTCGGCCGACATCGAAGCGGTGGATTCGTCCGGTCCCGCGATATGCCGGGTCTTTATGCCCGTATGCGAGAAAATCCACTCGTCGCTGGTGTCGAGCGTGGCAGCGATCTCGTCGTTCGAGACGGTCCTGGCCGGCAGCCAGCTGCCTGTTCCGGTTATTCTTGCGCCCATAGGGTCTGTGCCTTTGAAAATCCGGTCTGATTTTACCGAAAAAACACTCCGCGCGCAATACTAAATATTACGCGATATTACGCGCGGGAGGGTCGTTCCGCGCCCGGGGGTCATTTCCCCGGCCGCGGCCCGTACGAGATCTCGACCTTGCCGCCGGTGCGCCGCCCGGACACGCGCCGCCCGTCGGAAAGCGCCACGTTCTCGAACGACACGTCTTTCCATTCCGCGGGGCACCCCTTGAAGAACTCCGGCTTGCCGTCCACTTCGTGCACCATCAGCTCCATCACCGCCGTGGCGGCGGCGCACTGCCCGTCCATCTGCATCACGCCGCGCCCGTTCCTGAACCTGGTGAAGCCGTCGCGCACGGAATTGTGGTGCGATCCGTACCCTTCGTCCAGGAAATGCCTGCACCACGCCTTCAGCATGGCCACGGCCTTCTCCGGGCGGCCGGCGTGCACGTTCAGCACCGCGGCCCACGGAACGCACCAGCCGGTCCAGGCCCTTGTGCCGCGCGCGTCCCACGTGCGGTACGTCGCCTCCACCGCCGGGTCGCCCGCCGGCACGGTGTCGAACGGATACAGCCCCGCCATGTGCGAATGGTGCCGGTGCGATTCGGACAGCCCCCGCCCCTCGAATATGTCGATGCCGTTCTTGCCGGCGCTGTAGCGCGGCAGGCGCTTTTCTACGTCTGTCCACATCGGGTCCGGCGGCTCGCCCAGCATCGCCGCCGCCTCCTTCAGGTCGCGCGCGAGCGCGTGCGCCGCCGCAAGCTGGAAGCTCGGATTGCGCCCGACCGCCTTTTTCATGTTATACCCGCCGAACTCCGGCGACGGCCCGGTCGGGAACGCCAGCGCGCCGCCCTTGTCCTCCATCATCGCGCGGTACACGTTCATCGCGCCTTTCATGAAGTCGTACGCGCCCTCCTCGAGGAACTTCCTGTCCCCGGAGTATTTCACGTACCGCCACATCATGTCCGCCACCCACGCCGTCGAGCCGTGGTCTATCGTCCCTGCCCAGAACCCGCCGATGTTCACGCCGCGCCCGCTCACGGAATGCGGCAGCGAATAGCCGTTTTCGATGCGCGCGAACAGGCGCGCGTTCTCCCGCAGCGTGGCGCGCCACGACAGCACCATGTCGAACAGCGGGCGCAGGTTCGCGAAATGCCCGCCGCGGTACGCCGGCGAATAGCATTCCTGCACGTTGATGTTGAAGTGGTAGTCCGCGCTCCACGGCGGCAGGGCGTCGTCCGCGATCCACGGCCCCTGCAGCCCCGCCGGCGTCCCGTCCGGATCCGTCATCGCCCCGAACCTGTACATGCCGTAGTCGAACGCGCGCTGGAGGTCGGGATCCGGGACTTTCACCCGCGCGCCTTCCCTCCAGAACTTCCGCCAGCGCGCCTCCGACTCCGCGCGCGCCGCGGCGAAGTCCCCCGCGTACTCCGCGGGACGCCCCCCGCGCGCCGTCCTCACGAAAAGCTCGCCCCCGCGCGCGCTCCACGCCAGCGACACCGGCTCGTCCGCCGGAAGGTCCCACGTGAAGCCGCCGTCGAACTTCGCCGCCGGCTTGAAGCCCAGCGCCGAAAGCTGCTTCCACAGCCCCGGGAAATCCGTCGCCGCCTTGGCCGACGCGATGAACCGCACGTCTTCCGGGAACTTCATTGCGAACACGCCGCCGCCGGCCTTCGACATCGCCATCCCGGCGCGCTTCGTCTTCTTGCCCGCCTCGAATTCGATGTAGCCGGTTCCGGTGTATGGATCCAGCCCGCCGCGCGTTATCTTCGCGCCGGGGATCTGCACCGTGACGCGCCCGAGCGGCAGCATCGTCGGATTGCGCGGCTCGCCCTTCGGCACGGTCTTGGCGAACATCGCCTTCAGCTTCGCCTCGTCGCCGGCCAGCACCGCCGCCGTTATGTTGGTGTAGCTCTGCTCCGCGGTCCACTTGTATCCGCCGCGGTTGTCCCACAGGTCCGCGCGACCCACGGTCAGGATCAGCGTGTCGCCGCCGCCCCATGCCAGCACCCCCGTCGTTCCGTCCGCGAACGCCATGCCTTCGTAGCAGTTCCCGCTGCGCGGGAAGCGCCACTCGAGCGCGGCCTCCCCGGCCGCGAAAACCGCCAGCCCCGCCGCCGAAGCTATCGCCGCGACCGTCTTTCTGTACATAGCCATCTGGATCCTTCCTTTATTTGCCGTAGACGCCCCGATTCTACCAAAACCTCCGCCCCGGCGGAAGTTGAAAATCCGCAAATCCGAAAATAAGATTACGGTGCGTATGAAATCTATTTCTGGCTGTTGCGACAGTTTGACGCAGTAAGATTACGGTGCGGATGAAATCTATTTTCGGTTGCTGCGGCATTCTGGCGCAGTAAGATTACGGTGCGGATGAAATCCAAGTTGAAGGTTTTGACTTCAGACTTCGGACTTCAGACTTCGGAAATCGACCGTCCGGCTGGTGCCTTCCGTTTCAACCAGAAATAAACAACAGCAACCAAAGATAAACAAATATCGACAAACAACAAGCCATATCCAAAATAAGATTACGGTGCGTATGAAATCTATTTCCGGCTGCGGGATGTGGCCATTTCTCGCACAGAGACGCGGAGATGCGGAGGTTCCTCTGCACTCTCGACCTCTCTGCGCCTCTGCGTGAGGCCTTCTCATCCCGAAATAAGATTACGGTGCGGATGAAATTGTTTGGCCGTGGGGGAAATTGGCCGTGGGGGAAATTGGCCGTGTAGAACGTGTAGAACATGTAGAATGTGCGTGCCGGACATATTGGAAATTGGAGTTGGCTATTGGCAACATTTCCACACTGGCAACATTTCCCATGTCCCGACGCGCCGCGGCGGCTTGTGGACAAGCCGCCCTACCAATTCGCCACATCGTGGTAGGGCGCGTTGTCCCAACGCGCCGCTCTGTAACGCGCCGCACAAAAATCGCGCGCGCTCGCGTCGTCGCGGCGGGCGGCTCCGCCTCGCCCGCCTTGCTCCGCCGCTCGCGCTATTGCTCCGCCCCTTGACCGCGCGGTCCTGCGGAGGAGCGGGCGAGGCGGAAGCCGCTGTCCCCGTCGCGGCTGCCGGGATTGACCCCGGCGCGGCTGGCGGAACGGCAGTCCCGCGCGAAGTTGTCCCAGCCGCCGCCGCGCAAGACACGGCTGCCGCCCGAAGCCGCACCCGCAGGATCAGTCACGCTGCCGCCGGGATATGCTCCAGCCCTATCGCTGCACCACTCCCATACGTTCCCGTGCATATCGTAAAAGCCCCATGCGTTCGGTCTCTTCTGCCCGACAGGATGCGTTTTGGAACCGCTATTACCGTCATACCACCCCATGGAACCGAGATCGCCCGTCCCGGCAAACGCGCCGGTAGACCCTGCACGGCAGGCGTATTCCCATTCCGCTTCCGTTGGCAGACGCGCTTCTCCGCCGAATTGGCGTTCCGCTTCCGCATTCACCTTGCGGATGAACTCTTGGCAGTCGTTCCACGAAACGTTTTCCACAGGCAGATTGTCGCCCGTGAAATGTGACGGATTGCTCCCCATAACGCTTTTCCACTGCGCTTGCGTCACTTCGTATTTGCCAAGCCAGAATCCTTCCGTCAGCGTCACGCAATGCTGCGTTTCCCTATCGTCGTGGCCTTCTTCCGACTCCGGGCTTCCCATCGTGAAACTCCCCGGCGCGACGTATATCATTTCCATCGTCGCTCCGCCCGGAAGCGTCAGCGTTCTTGTTTCGCCCTGTTGCAGCGTCGGGGCCGGTGCGGGCTTGGCTGGAGCCGGGGCGGGCGACGGAATTGGCGCATATTACCACCGTGGCGTTTGTTGCGAAATCTTCTTGCCGTCTTCCGCCAGCACGAGCCCGTTCACTATCACGTTGCGGTAGGGCGATTCGCCGAACAGCATCGTGCCCAGCAGCATGTGACCGGAGCCGTTCGCCAGATTTACCAGACCGCCCAAACCACCATCCGCCGAGAACCGCCACGGCCAACGCGGCCGCACCTGCAAGCAGAAGCCCCGTTTTCGTTTTGGCAGGCTTCACGTATATTTCGCCGACATGCGGCTGTTGCGCGGTGGGCCGCCGTTTGAAAGCGACTTTCGCCCTGACGTTATGCGCCGCCGGGACGCGTCCTTCTACCACTGCCATGCAGCTTGCCGGACGTCCTTCCGGCTTTTTCGCAAGCCCAGCCATCACGCCGGCGGCAATCGGCGTTCCCTCCGGCAGCGGCTCCGGCGTCTTGTTCTCTATCTGGTGTTCAATGTCGCCGCGCACGAACGGCGGGTCGCCTTTCATGCACTCGTACGCCATCGCCGCGAACGAATAGACGTCCTGCGCCGGTTTCGGCGACGCGCCGTTCAGCTGTTCCGGCGACATGTAGAGCAGCGTTCCGCCGGACGATCTGCCGGTCACGCGCGTCATTGTTTCGTGTATCTCGCGAGCGATGCCGAAATCCAGGACGAACGGAACGCCGTCCTTGCGGATCAGCACGTTTCCGGGCTTTATGTCGCGGTGGACCACCTTCTGAGAATGCGCGTAGTCTAAAGCGGCGGCGACAGGCTTCAGAAGGACTGCCGTTTCTCCGGCGGAGAGTTTGCCCTTGTCGGCAAGCAGATCGCCAAGGGTCTCGCCATCGACATAGTCCATCACGAGGAACGGGTTGCCGCCGTTTTCCTCGAATGCGCGAAGCGTGACGATGTTCGGATGTGTCAGCTTCATGGCCATCAAGGCCTCTTCCTTCAGCTGGCGGTACGCGCGCTTGTCCGACGCAAGAACGGACGGCAGCATCTTTATCGCGAAA
>CADCBS010000041.1 GCA_902799715.1 uncultured bacterium
CGCCGTGCGGATCATGCAGACGATGTTCTCGAATGTGCCGTGCGTGAGGACATGGTATTACCACATCGCGCACGGAGACGTCCCCGTAAAGTATGGAGACCCCCCCTACAAGCCCTCAAAGAAGAAACGCAGGGGGCCGAAACCACATCCGGCCAGGACCGTGCCCGGACGTCTTGATGGAAACACGAAGAGAGGCAAGCGCGTCTGCGCTTCCTCTGCAAGGTGCCGTCCATCTTGAAACTTCCTACATTTTAACAAACGACCGCTTTGCAGCGCAAATTGTCTATGCGGCGGGGCGGAATGCGCCAGCGCCAGAGGCGTCTGGTCGGCTGAGTGCGCAGCACGAACTGCGAAGCAGCCGCAAGGGCCCGCGCCCGCCTATGTACCGGTTAGTGGATCGTTATCGTCCCTTTCATTTCAGTTTGCGGTTTCCATTTGAAGATTGGCATTAGCCCATAGCCGACGCAACACGCGCTGTCGGCAACTTGACGTACTTACGCCCGGAAGCTTCGTCTCTCTTGCGCCATTCCTTTGCCGCTTCGGCAATTCGTCGTATGCTGTAGCCAAACTGCGACGCGATTTTGCGCCTGATTGCGTAAACCTCGTCAATTGGATCCTCGTAATCAAATTTATTGTCCATAACCAAGCTCATCCTTTCTTTCTATGAAGTCAGCGGTGGTTATTATGATAGGACAACGATAGCCCGCCTTTGCTATGATGGATGCCGTAACCGGTAGCGTCACCGGGTTTGCCATGTGCCTGCAATTCCACGTCAGCAGGACATCCAATCCGTTAACTGCGGCGGTTGCAATGTGGAACGCATCGGTCGGTTCAGAATCGGGAACGGCATGTCCATTCATCAAAGCATTTGCCAACTCGACAACTTCGTCGCTTGCGCCATCAACAGCGTCGATGCCAACGAGGTACTTCCGCCGCAGTTCTGCTCGTGCAGGATCACCGTCGTTGGACTCCATATTGACATGCTGCGAAATAAATATGTCGCAGCTCGGCGCAATCTCCTGCCACCATTGGAGAGTTGCTGCCTGCTTGATGGCAATGTGCTGCAATGGCGTAGGGCGTCCGCTCAGATAACTCCAGAACGACGTCTCGCAATAAACCTTAAGTTTGTTTTCATTGCCCACTTGACTCTCCCGATCAGTTCCAGAACTATGCCAACGGGCTCTCGCCCGAAGACAGCGTTATTATAGCAAAACCGCCGCGCAGGAATCAAGCGCGGCGGACACCAACCCCCCGATGCCGCATGGAAAGCTGTAAAATCCGACGGTTCGGTTCGAGGAGCCCGGGCGCAGGGCGGATTGCGGCTTGAAGACTCTGCGGAATTTGGTATCATTTGCCTGCGCCCGCGCGGCGGCGGGGCGTTCCGCCCGCGCGCGGCGGAAACCATGTCCAGGAACGGAAGGGGAATGCAATGACAGACGTGACAAGAAGAGAGTTCATCGGCGGGATGTCCATGGCCGCAGCCTGCGCCGCGTTCGGCACCGCCGCGGCGGAGGGACCGCAGCCGGCCGTGCTGCCCTCGAAGAGCCATCTGGAATGGGCCGACCAGGAGATCGGCATGTTCTTCCACTTCGACATCCCGGTCTTCAAGCCAAGATGGCGCTGGCGCACGTTCAGGAACCTGCCCGGGCCGGAGCTCTACAATCCGGCGAAGCTGGACATCGAACAGTGGATGGCGGCGGCCGAGGCGATCGGCGCGAAGTATGTGGTTTTCGTGGCGAAGCACTGCAGCGGGTTCCTGCAGTGGCAGAGCGACCTGTACCCGTACGGCCTGAAGCAGGCGCCGTGGAGGGGAGGGAAGGGCGACCTGGTGCGCGAGTTCACCGACGCCGCGCGCAGGCACGGGCTGAAGCCCGGCCTTTACGCGAGCACGACCGCCAACAGCTTCCTCGGCGCGGACAACCCCGGGCGGGTGAAGGCGAAAGGCTGGCTCGGCGCGCCGTCGCCGGAGACGCAGAAGCGCTACGCGAAGATCTGCGAAGGCATGGCGGAAGAGCTGTGGAGCCGGTACGGCGAACTTTTCGAGATATGGTTCGACGGCGGCGCGCTGGCGCCTTCGGCCGGCGGCCCCGACCTGATCCCGATCCTGGAGAAACACCAGCCGGACGCCATCCTGTTCGGGGGCCCCAAGGACGCGAAGAACCTGATCCGCTGGGTGGGCAACGAACGCGGCGTGGCGCCGTACCCGTGCTGGTCGACGAACGGCAGGCCGACACAGGACGACGGGACGAAGGAGTTCCGCTACCCAGGCCACCCCGACGGCAAGGTGTGGTGCCCGGGCGAGTGCGACGTTCCGCTGAAGCCGGGCTGCTGGTTCTCCACCGACCGCGGACGGTACTGGACGCCGGACGAGCTCATGACGATGTATCTGCATTCCGTGGGCCGCAACTGCAACCTCCTGCTGAACTGCGCGCCGATGCCCGACGGCTCGGTGGCGGAGGAGGACATGAAGCGGTATGCGGCGTTCGGCAAGGCCATACGCGTGCGCTACGCGCATCCGCTCGGCCGCACGGAGGGCGACGGCGCGACGATAGAGCTGCCGCTCGCGAAAGACGCAGGCCCCGCCGGGCAGGTCGTCCTGGCGGAGCGCCTGCAATACGGCGAACGCGTGCGCGAGTTCGGCATCGAGGCGTTCGACGGCGGAAAATGGACCAAAGTGTACTCCGGCAGCTGCATAGGCCACAAGCACATAGCGTGCTTCCCGCCCGTGCGCGCCGCGCGCCTGCGCCTTTCCGTGGGCAAGGCCGCGGGCAGGCCCGCCATCCGCGAATTCAGCGCCTGGCGCGTTTCCTGATTCCTGCGGAGCGGGGTTTGTGGTAGAATATCCGCTTCCCAAGGGAAACACGGAAATCGGAAATGACTACAGTCGGCGGAACAAGAAGGTTCAAAGACGCGCAGGACTATCTGGAGCACTTCATCGTCCAGGAGCAGATAGACAAGTATCTGCCCGGCGGAAAGCACTTCATAGACGACGCCCTGATAAACAGGGAATTGGAGAAGGCGCGCTCGGCGCCGCCGGACCCGGCGCGCGTGCGCGAGATCGTGGCGCGGTCGACGGCGACGCGCGAGACGCTGCCCGCCGCAGACGTCGCCACGCTGCTGCAGGTGACGGACCCGGACCTTCTGGAGGAGATGCGCGCGGCGGCGGACGCGATAAAGCACGCGGTGTACGACAACCGCATCGTGGTGTTCGCCCCGCTCTACATGTCCAACCCGTGCGTGAACGGATGCACGTACTGCGGCTTCCGCTCCGGCAACAGCCGCCAGCAGCGCCGGATCCTCACGATGGACGAACTGCGCGAGGAGATCGACGTGGTGGCCGGCAGGATCGGCCACAAGCGCATCATAGCCGTGTACGGCGAACATCCCGACACGTCCACCGATTACATCGCCGAGACGATACGCACGGCGTACGCCCACACGTGCAAAGCCCCCAAGACGGGCGCGCCCGCCGGAATACGCCGCGTGAACGTGAACGCCGCGCCGCTGCCCGTGGAGGACCTGCGCGTGCTGCACGACGTGGGCATCGGCACGTTCCAGGTGTTCCAGGAGACGTACCACCGCCCGACATACGAAAAGCTCCACCCGGCATGGTCCGTGAAAGGCAACTACGACTGGCGCACCACCTGCTTCCACCGCTGCATGGAAGCCGGCGTGGACGACGTGGGGCTCGGCGCGCTCTTCGGCCTGTACGACTGGCAGTACGAGGTCATGGCGCTCGTCCTGCACGCGCACGACCTGGAGCGCTGGTTCGGGATAGGACCGCACACCATATCCTTCCCGCGCCTGGAGCCCGCCAGCGGCACGCGCGTTCCGGAGGAGTCCCCGTACCTGATAGACGACGACACGTTCAAGCGCATCCTGGTCGTGACGCGCCTCGCCGTGCCGTACACCGGAATGATAGTGACTTGCCGCGAACGCCCGGAATCGCGCAACGCCTGCCTGTCGGCCGGCATGACGCAGCTCGACGCGTCCTCGAACATAGCGATCAAGGGCTATTCGGATTCCTGCAAGGTGTCCGACCAGGCGGAGGACCGCCAGCAGTTCATGCTGGCCGACAACCGTTCGCTGGAGGAGGTCGTGCGCTACATGGCGGGACGCGGCATAATAACATCGTTCTGCACGGCGGGGTACAGGTGCGGGCGCACCGGCGGCTGCATAATGGACGCGCTGAAGACCGGCCGCGAAGGCAAGTTCTGCAAGATAAACGCCGTGCTCACGTTCCGCGAATGGCTGGACGACTTCGCGTCGCCGGAGACGGTCGCCGCCTGCGAGCCCCTGATACGCAAAGAGCTCGACGGCATAAAAGAGTGGCTGCCCAAGTTCTACCCGACCGTGATGAAACAGTACGAAGCCACGTGCAACGGTTCGAGGGACCTGTTCTTCTGACGGAAATCCGGCGACGGCCGGGCAAACCACAGGCAAAGGAGGCTGCAATGAAAAAGGAAACGCTGATAGAAAACGTCCGCACGGTCACGCCCGGCGAAGACCTGCGCAAATCCGCAATACTCGTGCGCAACGGCAAGATCGCCGCCGTGTACCGCGCCGGGGAGCCGCGACCGTCCGTCGCCGACACGTACGACGCCCGCGGCGCGATCGCCGTGCCGGGCTTCATCGACGTGCACATGCACGGCGCGTGCGGCTGCGACACGTGCGACGGCGACGACCCGCGCGCCATCGAGACCATCGCCAAGGCGAAGCTGGAGGAAGGATGCACGTCGTTCCTGCCGACCACGCTCACGGTCTCGCACGAGGACATCATGAAGGCCGCGCGCAACGTGGCGCGCTACCGCAAGACGCAGAAATACGCCAAGGCGCTCGGCGTGCACCTCGAAGGCCCGTTCATCAACCCGGCCTGCTGCGGCGCGCAGAACCCGGCGCACGTGCGCAAGCCCGACATCCGCGAAGTCCTGGCCGTGGCCAAGGTCGTGCCGGTGAAGATGGTCAGCTTCGCGCCCGAGCAGGAGGGCGGCGCGAAGTTCGCCGCCGAATGCGTGAAGCGCGGCATAGTGCCCAGCTGCGGGCACACCGGCGCCACGCTCGCGCAGCTGATGCCCGCGTACGAAGCCGGGCTGCGCCACTTCACGCACTTCTGCAACCAGATGACGAAGCTCCACCACCGCGAAATCGGCATGGTCGGCGCGGGGTTCCTGATCGACGACCTGAACACGGAAATCATCTGCGACAGGATACACCTGTGCCCCGACATGCTGCGGCTCGTGTTCGCGAAGCGTCCGCTGGAGCACATCCAGATAATCACCGACTCCCTGCGCTGCTCGCACCTGCCGGACGGCTACGCATTCGAGATGGGCGGACTGAAGGTGATGCTGAAGGACGGCGAGGCGCGCCTGGTCGAGGGCGGCAACCTGGCCGGCTCCACGCTGTGGATCAACAAGGGCCTGAAGAACATCGCCGAAACGACCGGCCTGCCCTTGAAGGACATCGTGCGCACGTCCTCCTGGAACCAGGCGATAGAGCTGGGCCTGGGCAGGACGCTCGGCCGCATCGCGAAGGGCTACACGGCCGACATCGCGATACTCGACCGCAAGACGTTCGACGTGAAGGCCGTGTTCGTGGACGGCGAGCGCCGCATATAGGCGCCGCCCCTTCCCGGCAATGCCGCGTCGCGGCCGCCGTGCGCCCACGCTTCAGAAGAGCCGCGCGGCGGCCGCCGCTATTTCGGCTTCCACCTCCGCCTGCGGGCGCGAGGAATCGACCACCGCGAACCGCCCGGCGTTCTCCGGCATCGCCGCGAGCTTCAGGAATCCCTCCCGCACGGCGCGGTGGAACTCCGCGCCGGCAAGCTCCATGCGGTCGGCCGCCTCGCCGCCGCGCGACTGGCGCGACGCTATGCGCGCCGCCGAAACCTCCGGCGGGACGTCGAGCAGTATCGTGAGGTCCGGCGCGAGGCCGCCCGTCGCGAACGCGTCCATCCGCGCCAGCGCGGCGATGTCGAACCCGCGCCCGAAGCCCTGGTACGCAAGCGTGGAATCGGAAAACCTGTCGCACACCACCCACGCGCCGCGCTCCAGCGCGGGCCGCACGGCGCGCGCCACGTTCTGCGCGCGCGCCGCGAGGAAGATGAGAGTCTCCGCGGCGGGCGAAGGCGCGTCGCCGCCGTTTTCGCGCACGAGCGCGCGCAGCCTCTCCGCGAGCGGCGTGCCGCCCGGCTCGCGCGTCTCCACCACCTCCATCCCGCGACTGCGCAGGCTCGCGGCGAGAATCGCCGCGTGCGTGGACTTCCCGCCGCCCTCGGGCCCTTCGAAAGTTATGAACCTGCCGCGCATGGCTCAGCCCTGCGGCCGGATTTTCGAGACCGCCTGCCCGGTCTTGGAGTCCTTCACCGCCCAGCCGGCGGCGGCGATGGCGTCGCGCAGGCGGTCGGATTCGGCCCAGTTCTTCTCCGCGCGGGCGCGGGCGCGCTCTTCGAGGAGCGCGGCGACCCCGGGCGGGACGGCTTCGCCGCCGCCGGCCGCGGACTTTCCGGACTGCACGAAGCCGAGCACGGAATCCATGCGGGCGAACGCGGCGAGCGCGGCGGCCGCGTCCTGCGGCCGGAGCGTCTCCATCGCCGCGTTCGCGGAGCGGACGAGGTTGAACAGCGCGGCGTAGGCGCGCGGCGTGTTCAGGTCGTCGTTCACGGCGGCCGAGAACGCCTCGAGCGCCGAGGCGGCGAACTCCGGCGCGGCGCCGGGCGCGGCGCCGGCGGCGCGGGCCTCGAGCGCGGCGACGCAGGTGTCCACGCGCGCGAGCGACTTGCGGGCGTCCTCGAGCGCGCTGAACGCGAAGTTCAGCCCCTGCCTGTAGTGCGCGCCCGCGAGCACGTACCTGATTTCGCGGCCGGTCCAGCCTTTCTCCAGCAGGTCGCGCAGCGTGAAGAAGTTGCCCGCGCTCTTCGACATCTTCTCGCCGTTCACGCGCAGATGCGCGCAGTGCATCCACGTGCGCACGAAAGGCTTGCCCGTGGCGGCCTCCGCCTGGGCTATCTCGTTTTCGTGGTGCGGGAACAGGTTGTCGATCCCGCCGGTGTGCAGGTCGAACGTCTCGCCGAGGTACTTCATCGACATCGCCGAGCACTCTATGTGCCAGCCGGGGCGGCCGCGCCCCCAGGGCGAGTCCCACCCCACCGGGCCGTCGGACTCCTCCCACGCCTTCCACAGCGCGAAGTCGCCCACGTTCTCCTTGTCGTATTCGTCGGCGGCGCAGCGCGCGCCCGTGCGCTGGTTCTCGAAGTCTATGTGCGCGAGCTTCCCGTACCCCGGGAACTTCACGACCGAGAAGTACACGCTGCCGTCGTCGCTCCTGTACGCCACGCCGGCGTCCACGAGCCTGCGCACGAGCTCTATCATCTCGGGGATGTGGTCCGTGGCGGCCGGATAGACCTCTGCCGGCTCGACGTTCAGCGTCTTCAGGTCGGCGAAGAACGCCTCCTTGTACGGCTTCGTGTACTCCTGCAGCGGCACCCCGGCCGCGTTCGCGCCGCGTATCGTCTTGTCGTCCACGTCGGTCAGGTTCTGCACCTGCTTCACCTTCCAGCCGTTGAATTCGAGCGTGCGGCGCAGCACGTCCTCGAACACGTACGCGCGGAAGTTCCCGATGTGCGCGAAGTTGTACACCGTGGGTCCGCACGTGTACATGCGCACCTCGCCGCCGCGTTCGGGCGCGAACGGCTCTTCCCTCCTGGACAGGCTGTTGTATACTTTCATCGTCATCGTCTCCCTTTCCCGCCGGCGCGGCGGCGCTGCCTGAGTATTTCGTAGATCGCTATGGCGGAGGCCACGGACGCGTTCAGGGACTCCACCGCGCCGAGCATCGGCAGCTTCGCCACGAAGTCGCACGTGCGGCGCGCGAGACGCGAAAGGCCCTCGCCCTCCGCGCCCACGACCAGCCCCGCCGCGCCGGTGTAGTCCACGGCGTCGTAGTCGCGCGCGTCTTCGCCGAAATCGAGGCCCGTGAGCCACACGCCGGCCTCCTTCAGCCTTTCCATCGCGCGCACCACGTTCACGACGCGCGCCACGCGCACGGTTTCCGACGCCCCGGCGGACGCCCGCACGGCAGCGGGCGTAACGCCGCACGCGCGGTCTTCGGCCACTATCACGCCGGTCGCGCCGGCGGCGTTGGCCGTGCGCAGGATGGTGCCGACGTTCTGCGGGTCGGTGAGATGGTCGAGCACCACGAACAGGGCGGACGGGTCCGCGGCGTCGGCCAGCAGGTCCTCGAAAGGCGTGTAGGCGAACGCGGACACGCGCACGGCCGCGCCCTGGTGGTGGCCGCCGCGGCACAGGCGGTCCAGCCTGTCGCGGTCGAGCGTGCGCACCGGCAGGCCGGCGGCGCGCGCGGCGGCGCGCAGGTCCGCGAGCTCGGCGGCCTCGCCCTGCACGTGCGGCGGAAGCGCCAGCTCGTACACGGTGCGCGTCCCGGCGCGCAGGACCTCCGCCACGGGCCTGCGCCCGTAGATCCATTCGCCCGGCGCGTCCGCGCGCGGGGCGCCCACGCCGTCGCGCGGGCCTTTGTACACGTTCTTGCTCATCTGGCGTCTCCGTCAGGCCGCGTCGCCGCCCGCAGGTGTATCTCCTCGCCGGGCGTGAAGTCTGTCGGCTTGAACCCCAGCACGTCCGGGCGCACGAGCGTGAAACTCTTCTGGTAGCCGGTGCATATCCACGGGCACTCGCGGCGCAGCACCTCCTGCGCCGCGATCCAGGCTTTGCCGCGCGTCGCGGCGTCGCGCGCCGACATCGCCTTCACGTACTGCGCGTCGAACTCCGGGACGCTGAAATTGCACCTGTTGGGGCCGGGGGAGGAGTTGGGCCCGTAGAACAGCATCAGGAAGTTCTCCGCGTCGGGATAGTCGCCCACCCACGCCATCGAGAACATCTGGCTGCGCCGCTCGTTCGTGGACTTCAGCAGCGCGGGCCACGTCATGTACGACGGCTCCAGCTTCACGCCGATCCGCTCGAACATGGCGGCGAGCATCTCCGCGTTCTGCCGCGAGTCCTGCGTGCCGTTCAGGTCGAGCGTCAGCGTCAGGCGGCGACCGGTGGCCGGGTCGATGCCGCCGGGGTAGCCGGCCTCGGCCATCAGGCGCTTCGCCTTCTCCAGGTCGAACCGCCACGGCGAGGGCGTGCCGAGCCGGCCTTCCGCCACGCAGTCCGGCACCGGCCCGTCGGCCAGCGTCACGCGGCCGTTGTGGATCTTCGACCACCGCCCGAAATCGAACGCGCACGAAAGCGCCTGCCGCAGGGCGCGGTTCCGCCCCACCACCGGGTCGTCCATGTTGAACGCGACGTACGCCACCTCCATCGCCGTGAGGCCGTGCAGCTTCACGCCCTCCGCCTTCAGCTCCGGCGAAATGTCGCCGTCCGGGCCGACGATCGCGTCCCACGTCTCGTTCGAGATGCGCGTGAGCATGTTCACTTCGCCCTTCAGGAAAAGGAGCCACTGCGTGGTGTAGTCCGCTATCGCGAGATACTCCACGCGGTCGAACGGGCGGCCTTCGGACGGCGATATCGGCCTGCCGTCGGGATGCCGCGCCGACGCCGTTCCGTCGGTCCACCCGTGCCAGTCTTCGCGGCGGCGGAACGTCATGCTGTGGTTCCGCCGCCACTTCTCGAGCGTGTACGGACCTGAGCCGACCGGGTGCGACCCGAAGTCCTCCCCGTACTTCTCCACGGCCTCGCGCGGGACGACCGCGGTGTACTGCGTGGTGAGCATCCACTGGAACTGGTGCGCCGGGCGCTCGAGCGTTATGCGCAGCGTGGAGTCGTCCACGGCTTCGATCTTCTTCGCGCCTTTCACCGTCCAGCTGCCGCCCGACGCGTTGGCCGGATCGGCCAGGCGGTTCAGCGAGTACGCCACGTCGTGCGCAGTCACGGCCCGCCCGCGCGGGGCGCCGCCGGGGCCGGTCCCGAAGCACGGGTCCGGCGCGAAGCTCAGCCCGGGCGCCATCTTGAACACGTACGTCAGGCCGTCTTCCGAAACCTCGGGCGGCATGCACGCGCCCGCGCGGATCCTGTACGGGCGCGCATGGTAGTCCACCGACAGCACCGGCTCGTACAGCATGTGCACCACGCGCGCGGCGTAGAGCGACGAGCACTTGACGGGGTCCGTGGTGTTCACGGCCTCCATCGGCTTGCGCAGCACGCTTTCGCCAGCCGCGCCGCCGGCGCCGCCGCCCCCGCCGCAGCCGCACAGGGCCGCGGCGGCGAGCGCCGCGGCGGCGAGCGCGGCACTATGCAAAGAGTTTCGCAAGTCTTTCGAGCTTCTCTATCTGCGCCGCGAGCTCCTTCTCCCGCGCGCGCTGGTTTTCCACGATCTCCGCCGGCGCGTGCGCCGTGAAGGCCTCGTTCGCGAGCTTCGCGCGCACGCCCTTCAGGAAGCCGCGGGCCTTTTCCAGCTCGCCCGTCACGCGCTTCAGCTCCGCCGCCTTGTCCACCAGCCCGTCGAGCGGCATGTATATCGTCCCGAGGCGCACGAGCGTCCCGGGCATGGCGCGGTCCTCCGCGCCCGCGGAGACCGACACCGACTCCGCGCGCAGCGCGGACTTCAGCGAATCGGCGTCCGCCGCCATGCGCGCGGCTGCGGCTTCGTCCGCCGCCGCGATCTCGAAGCGCACGGCCTGCGCCGGCGGGATGCGGTACTCGGCGCGGAGCGCGCGGCCCGCGGTCACCATCTCGCGCTTGGCCTCCACGTAGTCGAACACGTCGCCTGTCAGGTTCCACGCCGCCTTCTCGGCGTCCGTGGACGCGCGCGGGAACGGCGCGCGCATGATGGATTCCCCTTCCGCCAGGTAGCCCAGCTGGTGGGCGATCTCCTCGGTCACGAACGGCATGTACGGGTGCAGCAGGCGCAGCGCGCGCCAGTAGACGGCCGCGAGGACCGACAGCACCGTGCGCGAGCGCGCAGCGTCGCCGCCGTTGAACGCGTCCTTCGCGTACTCCACGTACCAGTCGCATATCTGCGTCCAGAAGAACCCGTACACGGCGAGCGCGCCGTCCTGTATGCGGTACTTCTCCAGGCAGCCGTCCACGGCGGCGGCGGCGCGGTCGGCCGCGATCAGCAGGTGCCGGTCGTCGTCGGACAGCGCCGCGCCTTCGAGGACGCGCGCGAGCGCGCCGTCGTCCGCGAGATCCGCGAACGAGAATCCTTCCGTCTTCTCCGCGTTCATCTGCATGAAGCGCGCCGCGTTCCATATCTTGGTGGCGAAGTTGCGCCCGATCTCGAACTTCTCCTTGTTGACCTTCGTGTCGCATTCGAGCGACGTTATCAGGGCAATCGAGAAGCGCAGCGCGTCTGCGGAATACGCGTCTATCAGCTCGAGCGGGTCGAGCGAGTTGCCTTTCGACTTCGACATCTTCGAGCCGTCCGCCGCGCGCACGATGCCGTGTATCACGATGTTCCTGAACGGAGGCTTCTTCATGAAGTGGATGCCGGCCATCATCATGCGCGCCACCCAGAAGAAGATGATGTCCTGCGCCGTCACGAGGTCCGCCGTGGGATAGTAGAAGTCCAGGTCGTCCGTCTTCTCCGGCCACCCCATCGTGGAGAACGGCCACAGCCACGAGCTGAACCACGTGTCCAGCACGTCTTCGTCCTGCGCCAGCCCGTCAGCCTGCAGGTTCTCGAAACCGGGGATCTTCCGCGCCTCTTCGAGCGCCGCCTCGCGCGACTCGGCCACGACGAACCGCGGCTCCTCGCCTTCCGCGGCGGGCAGGTAGTAGGCGGGTATGCGGTGCCCCCACCAGAGCTGGCGCGATATGCACCAGTCCTGGATGTTCTCCATCCAGTTGAAGTATATCTTGCTCCAGCGCTCGGGCACGAAGCGCACCTCGCCGGACTTCACGGCCGCCACGGCGGGCTCCGCCAGCGGCTTCATCTTCACGAACCACTGGCGCGACAGGCGCGACTCCACCGTCTCGTGGCAGCGGTAGCAGTGGCCCACCTGGTTTTCGATCTCCTCGACATGGTCCAGGAATCCGCCGGCCTCGAGGTCGGCCACTATCGCTTCGCGGCACTTGAAGCGGTCCATGCCTTCGTACTTCGCCCCGGCCAGCGCGTTCATCGTGCCGTCGCCGTTCATCACGTTTATCTCTTCCAGGCCGTGGCGCTTGCCCACCAGGAAGTCGTTGGGGTCGTGCGCCGGCGTTATCTTCACGATGCCGGTGCCGAACTCGCGGTCCACGTAGTCGTCGGTCACGACCGGTATTTCGCGCCCCGACAGCGGCAGGACCACGGTCTTGCCCGCGAGGTGCGCATAGCGCCCGTCTTTCGGGTTCACCGCCACCGCCGTGTCGCCCGGCAGCGTCTCGGGGCGCGTGGTGGCCACCATCACGTAGTCCTTGTACGGCTCGCCCGCCACGCCCTTCGCGCTCCCCGCCACGGGATAGCGTATGTACCAGAAGCCGCCGCGGTTGGGCTCGTGCTCCACTTCGTCGTTGGCCAGCGCCGTGCCGCAGCGCGGGCACCAGTTCACGATGTAGTTGCCTTTGTACACCAGCCCCTCGCGGTAGAGGTCGCAGAACACCTTGGTCACGGCGCGCGAACACCCTTCGTCGAACGTGAACCGCTCGCGCGACCAGTCGGTCGAGTTGCCAAGCTTGCGCTGCTGGTGCACGATCGTCCCGCCGTACTGCCGCTTCCACTCCCACACGCGCTCGAGGAATTTTTCGCGCCCCAGGTCCTGGCGGCGCCTGCCTTCCTTCTTCAGGGCCTTCTCCACCACGTTCTGCGTTGCGATGCCGGCGTGGTCCGTGCCGGGTATCCACAGCGTGTTGTCGCCTTTCATCCTGTGCCAGCGCACCAGTATGTCCTGGATCGTCTGGTTCAGCGCGTGCCCCATGTGCAGGATGCCGGTGACGTTCGGCGGCGGAATGACTATTGAATACGGCCGGCCGCCCGCCTTGGGGTCGGCCCCGAAAAACCCGTTCTTCTCCCAGAAGGGATACCACTTCGCCTCCGACGCCTTGGCGTCGTATCTCTTGTCCATCATTTCATTCGTTCCCGGTTGCGCCGCTCCGCGTCCTGCGCGGAGGGCGGTTCTCCTGTAAAGCGGCCGCGCGTCACTTCGGCGACGCGGCGGAAAGCACCTCGCACCCGGTCTCCGTCACGAGCACCAGGTCTTCTATCCTCACGCCCAGTTTCCCGGGCAGGTATATGCCCGGCTCCACCGTCACCAGCATCCCGGGCTCCAGCACCGTGCCGGACTTCGGCGCGAAATTCGGCGATTCGTGTATCTCGAACCCCACGCCGTGCCCCAGCGAATGCCCGAACGCCCCGGCGTACCCGGCCTTGTCTATGATCGAGCGCGCAATCGCGTCTATGTCGCCGCACACCGCGCCGGGCTTCACGGCGGCGATGGCGGCCATGTTCGCCTCGAGCACCGTGGCGTACGCCTTGCGGTAGCGGGCGTCGGGCTTTTCCGGCACGATGTTGCGCGTCATGTCGGAGCACACGCCGCCCGCCTTCGCCCCCAGGTCCGCCAGCAGCGGCCGCCCCGGCTTCCACACCGTGCCGTCGGGCACGTGGTGGCACTCGGCGGCGTTCGCCCCGGCGCATATTATCGTGTCGAAGGCCTCGCCGTCCGCGCGCTCGCACATCAGCGCCCGCACGCGGCGCTGTATCTCCTTCTCGGTCATGCCGGGCCGCGCCCACGCGCGGACTTCCTCCCATATCCCGCACGTCAGCGCCTCGGCGGCGCGGATCGCCTCTATCTCGCGCGGCGTCTTCACAGCGCGCGCGAGCAGCAGCTCGCGCTGCACGTCCACGAGCTCCGCATCCGGAAAGGCCTCCTTCATCCGCAGATAGCGCGTCGCCGCCACGGACCCTTCGTAGCCGATGCGCTTCCACCTGCGGCCCATGCGCGCAAGCGCCTTCGTCTCGTCCTTCGCCTTCCACATGGTCCGGACGTCCAGCCACGGCGCCACGCGCTCCGCCATCGTCGTGTAGCGGAAGTCGGTGTAGAACACGGTCTTGCGCCCCGGCTCCACGACCAGCGCGCCGTTGTCGCAGTCCACGTCGACGAGCGAACGCCTGTTCGCCTGCGAGAACACGATCAGCGCGTCGATGCCCTTTTCGGCGGCGCGCCGCGCCACGCCGCCCAGTCTTTGCGAAAACGGGTTGCAGGGGACCTTCCCCGGTGTCTTTTTCATGGCCTTCTACGGATCTCCGCCCGCGCGCGCATGCGCGCGCAAACTTTGCACAATGCGCGTTTCACATCTGGAATTTTTCGATCTTCGTCTCGCAGGCGGACTGCAGCACGCCCACGTACTTCTTGAAAGGCTCGCTCGCGGAGTGCGCGTCCAGCGCGGCCTCGTCGCGCCACGTCTCGCAGATCGTGAGCACGCCGGGACGCGTCGCGCTCTCGAACACGTCGTAGGCCACGCATCCGTCCTGCGCGAGCGAGGCCGCGGTCAGGGCCTTCGCGGCTTCGAGAGCCTCGGCGAGACGTCCGTCTTTCGCTTTGAAGAAGCAGTTTATCCTTATCATGGCGATTGTTCCCTCCTGTTGCCGTTTCGGAACTGTTAATTTTAGCAGACATCGGCCCCGCCTGCAAACCGCCAGCGCAATTCGCAGCCCACCCCGGCCCGTCAACTCCAGCTTCTCGTCCCGCTGCATTCCGGGTATCCCGTGCAGCTCCAGAACGGATTGCCGGCGTTGCGGCCCTTGCGGGCGACCGCCTTGCGCATCGGCTTGCCGCACTTCGGGCATTCCGGCGCGCCTTCTGCCGCGATCCTGGCGTCGCGATGTTCGAGCCTCGCCGCCGAAAGGCGCTCGGTG
Source organism: uncultured bacterium (assembly GCA_902799715.1). Classification (GTDB taxonomy): domain Bacteria; phylum Verrucomicrobiota; class Kiritimatiellia; order RFP12; family UBA1067; genus CADCBS01. The sequence continues at coordinate 14,791 of CADCBS010000041.1, forward strand.
AACCCGCCCTCTTCGCGAAACTCCTCGCCGGCGGCGGCGATCTGCCGCGCAAGGAGTCCGCAGGCGCGGTCGATCGCTGCAAGCGCGGAATTCGCCGCGACAAGAGGATCTTCCGATTCGAGAAACTCCGCGAACCGGCTGCGCATCGCAAGCACGTACTCCCCGTAGTCGTGCCGCGCGTTCCCGCCCATGTCGCCCCGATATGGATCTATCTTCATCGCCTTGAGGCGGACGGCGCGTCCGTCGTCCGCCGGACACGGCGCGACGCCGCGCCCTACGAGGAACGCCTCGTAGTCTCCGGCAAGTTCTTCGAGCGAGCCTCTCGCCACGTCGTAAAGCCGGAGTTCCGTCTCCCTGGACGTCCCCGCCCGGGACGATCCTTCGACAATGTTCTGCCGCGCCGAACGCGCCGCCCCCAGCATCTGTCCGGACGTCTTGCCAAGCGGGTCGTTCTTGTAGGAATAGTTGCGCCCGCAGAAAACCTCGGTCGCGTGATAGACAAGGCACACGTAGCCGAAAGTCAATGTATGGCGATAGCCGCCACGCTTCGCAATGATGGAAATCATGAGTGTATCTCCTTGGTGGTTAGGACAGGTGGGACGGGGGCTTTGGGGGCCTGTCGCCAGTCCCTCCCGTCCCACCGGTCCCTTCCGGCATCCGCATTTTCCTGGTTTCAAGCATAACTCTTTTGACCATCGCCTTTGACCATCGCCAGTCCCTCCTGTCCCTCCAGTCCCTCCGGTCCCTTCCGCATCCACATTTTCCTGGTTTCAAGCATAACTCTTGGCGAACGCCCGCCCGGCCGTTTTTTTACCAATGCGCCTTTCGCAGAATTTTGCCGTATTCGTATTATAGCCTATTCCGGGCGTCATATCCACCTTTGCCGGAAGCAGCGGCGTCTGCGGCGAGCAATCCCTGACACGCCATGCCGCTTTTCTGCACGTCCTACATGTTCTACATGGACATTGAATCTGGCCGCGACGAAGCGCGACCCTCCCATCCTACACTTCTGCACGGCCGATGAATCCACCCGCGCCGCAATCTCGCGGACCGCGCGGCGATGCGAAAGGGTTCTCGCCGGAGGGCCGGGTTGTGGTATACTCTACTGAAACGTTCCTCAAAAAGGTTCCAAGATGAAGTACGACAAAAACCACGCCCTGCTGGATGCGTCCATCCCGGGGATGACCGTGAAGTCCGGCAAAGTCCGCGACGTGTTCGACCTGGGCGACAAGCTGCTGATGGTCGTGACCGACCGCATATCGGCGTTCGACGTGATCCTTCCCTCCGGCGTGCCGGACAAGGGCAGGGTGCTGAACATGATTTCCCTGTTCTGGATGGAATTCCTCGGAGTCGAGAACCACCTCGTGACGGCCGACCCCGACCTCTATCCCGCAGCCTTCGCCCCCTACAAGGAAGACCTGCGCGGGCGTTCGATGCTCGTGCGCAAGGTGGACATGGTCCCGTACGAATGCATAGTGCGCGGATACCTGACCGGCTCCGGCTGGAAGGAGTACCAGGCGAAGGGGACGGTGAACGGGCAGAAGCTGCGCGAAGGGTACAGGAACGCGTCGAAGCTGGACGAAGTGCTGTTCACGCCGACGACCAAGGCTGCTATCGGCGACCACGACGAGGCCATATCCTTCGAAGACATGGCGAAGGACACCGGCGAAGAGCTGGCGCGCGCGCTGCGCGACGAATCGGTGTCGTGCTACGCGCGGGCCGCGGAGCACGCGGCCGGGCGCGGGATAATCATCGCCGACACGAAATTCGAGTTCGGGCGGAACCCGGACGGATCGCTCGTCCTGGCCGACGAAGCGCTGACGCCCGATTCGTCGCGGTTCTGGCCGAAGGATTCGTACCGCGAAGGCGCGAACCCGCCGTCGCTCGACAAGCAGTACGTGCGCGACTGGCTGGATTCGATAAAGTTCGACCGCCGTCCGCCCGGCCCCGAGCTGCCGGAAGACGTGATCGCCCGCACGCGGGAGATATACATCAAGGCGTACGAAGACCTTTCCGGGCGCAAGTTCGCCTGAGGGGAAAGTCCGGACTGGACAGACGGATGCCGCGATCCGGTGACATCGAGCGCCCTGCCGCGGCGGCCCCCGCGCCGCCGGCGGAGTCGCGCCACGCCCGGGAACTGCGCCTGCTGCAGGAGATATCCGAGACGGTGGACCGCACCGTGGACCTGCGCACGGTGGTGGAGCCGATACTCGACGCGCTGGCGGAGAACATGGGCTTCGCCAGGTCGCTGATAACCCTGCTTTCGCGCAGCGGCGATTCGATATGGATAGAAGCCTCGCGCGGGCTGACGCCTGCGCAGGCGGCGCTCGGGCGCTACCGCCTGGGGGAGGGCGTGGTGGGGCGCGTGGTGCAGAGCGGCGAACCGCTCGTCGTGCCGGACACCGCGCGCTCGCCCGTGTTCCTGAACCGCACCGGCTCCGGCAAGGAGCACGGCACGGCGTTCATCTGCGTGCCGATACGCGAGCACGAGCACACGCTGGGCGCGCTTGCGGTGTACCGCGCCACGGCGGCGGACGAAGAGCTGGAGGACGACGCCGGGCTGCTGAAGATCGTGGCGTCGATGCTGGCGCGCGCGCTGCTGCTGCGCCGCGAGGTGCAGGACGCGCACGATTCGCTGATCGCGGAAAACAGGCGTCTGCGCGAAAGGCTCGGGTGCAAGCCGCCGCTGCCGGGGCTTGTGGGCGATTCGCCGGCGATGCAGCGCGTATGCGCCGACATCGGAAAAGTCGCGCCGTCCAACGCCACCGTGCTGGTGCTGGGCGAGACCGGGACGGGGAAGGAGCTCGTGGCGCGCGCCATACACGCGGCTTCGCCGCGCGCGGCGAAGCCTTTCGTGGCGGTGCACTGCGCCGCCCTGCCGGAGACGCTGATAGAGTCGGAGCTTTTCGGGCACGTGAAGGGCGCGTTCACGGGCGCGGCCGCCGCGCGCAAGGGCAGGTTCGCCCTGGCGGAGGGCGGAACGCTTTTCCTGGACGAGGTGGGCGAGATTCCGCTGCCGGCGCAGACGAAGCTGCTGCGCGTGCTGCAGGAGCGCGCTTTCGTGCCGGTGGGCGGCGAGACGCCGGTTTCCGCCGACGTGCGCATAATCGCCGCCACGCACCGCGACCTGGAGCGCTTCTGCGCCGAGGGGAAGTTCCGCGAAGACCTCTACTACCGGCTGAACGTGTTCCCGCTGCGCCTGCCGCCGCTCGCCGGGCGCGGAAACGACATCCTGGAGCTGGCCGGGCACTTCATTTCGAAATACGCCAAAGAGGCGGGCCGCCCCGCGCCGGCGCTCTCGCCCGAGGCGGCGGACGCGCTGCTGCGGCACCCGTGGCCGGGCAACGTGCGCGAGCTGGAGAACTGCATGGAGCGCGCGCTGCTGCTTTCGCCCGGCGCCACGATACCGCTTTCGGCGCTGCCGGAGGCCGTGCGCGCCCCGCGCGCCCCGCAGC
>CADCBS010000042.1 GCA_902799715.1 uncultured bacterium
GGCGCTCTTCGCGGCGGCGCGCGCGATCGACGCGCAGCGCTGCGCCGGCGCGGGCCGCCGCCGGCTGCGCGTCGCGCTGCACGTTTCGTCCGCGCTGGCCTTCCTGCTGGCGTTCGCGGCCACGGCGGTCCTGCACAGGGCCGGCATGTCGTGGGAGATCGGCGACCGCGGCAAGACGGGCGCCTCGGCCGCGCTCGGGCGCGCCTGCGAGGCCGTCGGCGAATTCGAGGCGATATGCTTCATGTCCCGCAAAGACCCTCTGCATCCTTCCGTGGCGCGGCTGATGCGCGGCCTCGAGCGCGTGGCGCACAGCCGCGGTGCCGCGGTGCGGGTGTCGTTCGTGGATCCTAACTGGGACGACGGCCCGGCGGCGGCCCTGGCGGCGGACGGCCTGCGCGAGCGGTCCGTGGTTTTCGTGTGCGGCGGCCGCAGGCTTGCCGTCCGCGCCGGGGAGCTCTTCCCGTCCGCGGCTTCAGGCTCCGGCGCCATGCTGCGCGCCGAGGGCGTGTGCGCAGCCGCGATACGCAGCCTGCGGCCGGGGCGCGGACGGAACGTGGTGTATGCGGTCTCTGGCCACGGCGAGGCGCCGTTCTCCGGGTACGACGGACATTCGCTCGGGACGTTCGCGCGCCTGCTGTCGTACGACGGCTTCGAAATCCGTCCGCTCGACCTTTCCGCGGTGCCGTCGGTGCCGACCGACTGCAGCGTCCTGGCGGTGGCCGGCGCGCGCGAGCGCTTTTCCGGGCAGGAGCTGGCGAAGGTGGATTCGTACCTGCGCAGCGGCGGCAGGCTGTTCGCGGCCGTGCTGCCGCGCCCCGGCGCCGGGATCGCCGCCTATCTGCGCGGCTGGGGGTGCAAGGTGCTGCAGAACGTGGCCGTCACGCCGGCGCCGTTCGCGGGCACGGACGTGAAGGCTACGCTGCCCGCGCATCCGGCCAACGCCCAGCTCCAGGGCGCCGGGGTGCTGTTCGCGCATTCAGCCGTGCTCGAGCCTCTCGCGGCGGGCGCCGGCGAGGCCGACAAGGCGGTGTTCGCGCCGCTCGCGCTGTCCGGCGAGAGGTGCTGGGGCGAGTCCGACATAGACATGCGGCCGTGGACTTTCAGCGCCGGCACGGAGCCGCGCGGCCCGCTGGTGCTGGCGGCCGCCATCGAGCGCGGCGGATCGGTGTCGAGCGACGTCGGCGTGCGCCCGGCGCGCATAGTCGTGGTGGGCGACGCGGGGCTGGCTTCGAACTCTGCGATAGAGAAGCGCGGCGGCGCCAACCAGGCGTTCCTCATGAACTGCTTCCGCTGGCTGGCCGGCGTCGAGCCCGATTCCGCCGCATACGCGCCGCAGGACTCCGCGGCGTCCCTTCCCCGCCCCGCCCTTGCCGGGTTCCTCGCCGTTTCGGCGCTCGCGTTCCCCGCCGCGGTCTTCGTCCTGATGTTCGCGCGCACGCGGAAGGTTTCAAGGAGGCGCCGCGGATGAACGACGTAGCCAAATCCATCGCGCTCCTTTCCGCCGGGCTTGTCGTGTGCGCGCTCGCGCTGTGGGGGCTTTCGCTCGGGCGCGCCAGGAACGCAGGCGCGCCGGTGCTCGCCGCATGGGCGCCGGAAGACGTGGAGTCCATCGAGATCGAGCGCGACGGCGCCGTGTTCGCGGCGGCGCGGAACAGGGACGGTTCGTGGTCCGTCGTCTCGCCGGTCGAGGCGCCCGCCGACGATGCCGCGGTAGGCCGCTTGCTGCAGACCCTGGCGTCCGCCAAGCCCGGCGATTCGCTGACCTACCGCGAGATGCGCCGCATGGGCAGGAATCTGGCCGGATTCGGCCTCTCCCCCGCGCGGATGTCCGTGGCGCTGAAGAGCGACAGGCGGCAGAAGCGGATATTCTTCGGCGCCCCGGTCGCTTCCGGCGGAGCCGTCTACGCCCGCGAGCAGGACGTCGATTCCGTTTTCACCGTGCCTGCCGAAGTGGTGGCGGCCGTGCCTCCGGGGCCTGACGCGCTGCGCGACCGCGCGCTTGTCCGGTTCGACCCCGCGGCCGCGACGGGATTCGACGTCGGCGCGGCCGGCGGCGCGTTCATGCGCGCCGTGCGCGACGGCGCGTCGTGGCGGCTCGAACAGCCGGTGCAGGCGCCGGCCTCGTCCGCCGCCGCGGAGGAGGCGCTGCGCGCCCTCGCATCCGCGCGGGCGCGTTCATTCGTGGATTCGTCTTCGGGGCCGGGCGGCGCAAAGCCGCTCCGCGCTTCGCGCCTCGCGGCGTTCGGGCTCGACGGCGACCAGTGCATGAAAGTGTCGGTCCGCTGCGGCGACCGCTCGTCGTCCATCGTTTTCGGCAGCCGCACGCCTGGCGACACCAACAGCGTGTACGCGCTCGTGCAGGACGGCACGGCCGTGGTGGCGGCCGACGCCGCGCTCGCCGCGAGATTCGCGCGCGGAGCGGACGGGTTCCGCGACACCAGGCTCTTCCCCGGCGACTCCGGCCTCGCGTCCGCCACGTTTTCCGCAGGAGGGAAGACGTGGACGCTGGCCGCCGCCCCCGGCGGGCGCTGGCGCCTCGCGGCTCCGATCGAGGCGCCGGCGGACGATGCCGCCGCAAACGCGCTGGCCGAAACGCTGCTGCGCCTGCGCGAAGCGGACAGGGCCGACCCGTCGTCGCCGGACGCCGTGCGCGTTTCCGCCATCCTTTCCGGCAAGAGCGACGCCGCCGGACCGTTCTTCGTGAAGGCGCAGTCGCTCGGCGGCCTGCGCGCGCTCGACGCTCTGCGCTCGCGGACCGTCCTGGCGCTCGACGAATCGCAGATTGTCCGCATAACCGCCGTATGCGGCGGCGCGACGAATGCCGTCGCAAGGAACGCCTCCCGCACGGGCTGGATCGTCGAAGGCGCGCCTTCCGCCTCCGCACGGCCGCCCGAGGGCATGGACGCCTTCTGCCGCGCCATAGCCAACGTGGAGGCGTCCGCCGTGGAGGACATGGCCCCCACCCCCGACGCGTTGCGCCGCTGCGGTTTCGACACCCCGTACGCTTCGTTCGCGATAGACATGGGCGCCGACGGGCCGATCAGGAAGAATCTCCTCATCGGCGGCCGTTCCGGCGGCGGGCGGTTCGCATCCACTGGAGCGGCCGACGCGGTGTTCGTCCTCGATGCACCGACCGTGTCCCGCCTTCTGCAGTTCTTCGCTTCCCCCCAACCGTGACTTCCCTTGCGACAGGTTCCCCGCCCCCCAAAAAAGGCTTGTAAATTAGCCTTGCCTAACGGGGGGGGGGGTAGAGTATAATTCTTCCGTTTTCTCTAACCAAAAAAGGGGTACGAAAGAATGACTGCCAAATCCTGGAAGCGTATGTTCGCGGCATCTGCCGCTCTCGCGTTCTCGATCGCAAGCGCGTACGCGACGACATACTACCATAAAGGTTCCGACGGCTACGGCGATTCGACCTTCAATGCGGCCAAGGCCGGGAGCGTCGGCTGGAGCACTTCGCCCAACGGTTCGATCGTGTCTTCCATCTCCGACTGGGCGGAATCCGACTTCATCGCCAGCGGCTCGGGGAATGCCATAAGGCTTCCGACTACGGATTCCGACATAACCTTCCCTGGCAAATCGCTTACATTGGATTCCACACTCTCGTTCAAGCGAGCGAGCGGTTCAACCGCGTTGACGCGCAACGTTACGATAGACGATCTGCGTTTCACGGGGACGGGCGGAATATTTTCCCACGGCGAATCGAAGAACGACCATGGATCGAATCCCACGGTGTTTTGTGTGAAAGGCGGCATCGCCATTGGCGACGGCGCCGTGATGACGCTCGATCAATCGTTCAACTCCAGCAACGACAAACGCGAGTTCGTCATAGACTCTGCCGTGATTGGCGGTGAGGCTTCGGCAATCGCCTTCCGAACGTTATACACAACCAGTGACAATAATAGTTCGGCCGTGGTAACGTTCAATTCGATGGCGGGATTTTACGGGACGTTCAAAGTCGATTCCACGACGACGACACCCAATTTCTACTTGACGGTGAAGGGCTCCTTCAACGGAACGATGACGTCGCTCCCGGCAAACACCAAGTCGGCCACTTTCGATTTCGACGGGCTTCCCGCCGGCAAGGGCATCAGGATCAAAGGAACCGCGCCTGCCGCGGCGGTGATGCAGACGCTCCGCGTCTATTCCGCCACGGCTGATTTCGCGTCGCCGGGCCTTGTGGTCGCCACGTTCGAGGACATCTCCTCCCCCGGCGCCGTCGAGAATATCGGCTGGAGCATACAGTACGCCACCTCTGTCGACGGCACGTATGTCGGGTTGACTCTCAAGGCGGTCGCTAACGGCGACGGTACGGTCTCGCTCGTGACTGCGGCCAACGTCTACTACAAGACCGGATCCGACAGTAACTACAGTTCTACGCTTCCCATAGCTTCCAGGCTTGCTTCCGGCTGGTCGCTCCGCCCCGGCGGCGACAAGTACGCGGTTGAGGCGGCGAATATCCCAAGCGGCGATTTCGTCGTGTCCGGCGGGAACGTGCTCCGCACCGTAAACAATCAGACTTTCGGCGGAAACAGCCTGAAGATATCCGGACCTGGCGACGGCAGTTCCTGGCAGGTCGTCATGAAGCATTCCGATGAAGGCAGCGCCAGCTCGCCGGACACGACGCTTTCGTCCACTATTACGGTCGGCAACCTCGTCTTTTCCGGCGGCGCGGTCTTTCTGGCGTCGAACAATCTCTGGTTCAAATTCGCCGGCGGCATCGGAATCGAGTCCGGGCGCTCGTTCGGCATAATGCCGGTGAACAGCGAAAACAGCTATGCGCTGCGCAGGCTTGAAGTCGCCTCCTCAGTGACGGGCGGGGCGGATACGTCGATAGACGTGTTCAAGACGGCGGGCGGGTCAAGCAAGGCTACCGCAGGCGCGTTCCATCTCGTTTTCGACGACCTTGAAAACTTCGAAGGCGTGTTCAACGACAGCCTGCCCGTCAGCGGCTGGGTGGCTGACGGGTCGTACATACACTTCAAAGGCGCGTTCGGCGGACGCATCGGCACGATGAACGCCACCGCCGCTAAGTTCATCGTGAACTACGACGGCCTCCCCGCAGGCAAGGGGCTTGTCTCCGCCACGACGACGGTTCCCGAGAAGCTTAAGTCCGGGACGGTCTTCTACTCGTCGGACGTTTCCAGATTCACGACGGACGGAACGGTGCTCGCGATGTTCCCGGCGGGGACGACAATCGATCCGTCGGAGTTCTCCTTCAAGTACGCGAGCGCGTGGAACGGCGAAGAGTCTGCCACTCCGCCCTGCCGCGTCGAGAGCGGCGCCAACGGCGAAGTCCTCCTTGTCGTCGACATCCAGGCGCCTGCTTTCGCGAAGATGGTCGCGGACGCCGAGACGGGCGAATATTCCTGGCATTTCTACCTGTCCGACAACGGTGCATTGGGCGACGACGTGACGGAGACGTGCGGAAAGACCGTCCCCGACAATTCCATGACGGTTCTCTTCTCTTCCGCCGCCGAATTCGCCGCGATATCGGCGAATCCTGGAACCGCGATGGAATACCGTATGACGTCGTTCACGTGCACCGGGGACACCGACTTCTCCACGGCGCCGTTCGCCATCACCGCGGTCTCCGGGCTTTCGATAGATCCTGCGGGACATCGCGTGACGGTTTCAACCGCGTTTGCGAACACTCTCGCAAGCGTTTCGAGCGAGACTGCGGGAAGCGAGTTCTGCGTGACCGTCCCGGCCAACGGTGCGGAAACGCTGAACGGACCTGTCATCTCCGGCACGGTGAAATTCGTCAAATCCGGCGCTGGCACGCTCTTCTGCTTCAAGGCGGACCAGACGTACACCGGCGGAAACAAGGTCGAGGGCGGCGTTCTTTCCGCGCCGAAGCCGCCGTCGAGCGCACTGCACAAGCCGGGCGGGACGGTTGAAAACAGCGCCGAGAACACGCTCAAAATGGATTCGACGGACTACAACGCCGCGAAACATTATTTCGGCGCCGCCGGGAGCGACATAACCGTTGCGGACGGAGCCGTGTTCGACGTCTACGGCAACTACGGCTACCACATCTACAGGATCGTTCTCGACGGCGGCACGCTCCAGAGCGTCGATATAGACAATGTCAACGCCGGGCAGACCGACAAGAACATCCACCAGAACGAAAACGGCGTCGGCTCCGGAAACATCCTGCTGACTGACGATTCCGAAATCCGCTTCAGATCCAATATCGTGCTGTCGGACGGCACGATCGATCTTGCCGGACATGTACTCGACATCCATTGCAACGTCGGCGACAAGAAGGTGCTGTTGAAGTGCAATGCGACGAACGGGACAATCCGCCTGATCCGGGACGGCGGAACCCCCGAAGAAGGACTCAAGATCACCGGTTCGAGTCCGGTCGACGCCTCGACCGTCACACTGATCGACGAAGTCGGGCTGCGCGTCGCCGCGCCGTTTACCGTTTCGAATTACACGGCCAAGGCCGCTAAATATTGGAACAATACGTCCGGGCTCTACACCGGCTCGGCGCAGATGACGGTGACAGGTGCTTTCCGTCCGGAAGGGCGGTACTTCCCCGGCGTCACCATGGCGGACGGCTCGACGCTCGACCTCGGCGCGTGGGATATCGACAATTGGGGCGCGTTCAAGCCGCTCGCCACCGGGGCGCGCAACGGCGGGAAGATCGATTTCGCCGCTGGCGCGAAAGTCACGATCGACCTTTCGGGGCGCGCCGACACGCGCGCGCTTGCGATGGCGGACGACGGCGCGGGGACGTATCTGTTCAAGTGGGGCGAAGGCGCGGTCGCGCCTGCCGCAGACGCGGGCGTGGAGTTCTCGCTCGATCCGGGGGACGAGGGCCGCGGCTTCGAACTCGCCGGCGACGCGACAGGTTTGAAGATCCGCGTGAAGCCCGGGTTCACCATCAGGATCGCAGGCGGCAGGGACGTCAAAGTCTCCGGCGAGTGGATGGCGGCGAATTGCGAAACTTTCGGCACGGTCGCGACGGACAAACTGTCCGGCTGGTTGGAGGAGGCCGGCGCGAACGGCCTCCCCCGCTGGCAGAGCTGGCTGCTGGGGCTGGATCCCGCCAAGGAGGATTCAGTGATGCTGTGCTCGGCGTGCGAACGCGAACCGGCGGAAGGCGGGGAATTCACCGTGGATACGAATCTGAACATACCGGAAGAAGCCGAAACGACAGTCACGGCGCAGCTCGTGCGCGACGGCAACCAGGTATGCGACACGAAAAGCGTCTCGTCGGGAAAGGTGTGGCTGACGGGGTCTCTCGCGGAAGGAAGCAGTTTCGCGCGCTTCACGGTGCGCGTGACCGTGGAGTGACAGGCGGCTGCGGAAAACAGACTGTCAGATTGGCGCTCCGGGATTTCCTGTCCTTGTTGCGGACGCAGGCGCGGGCTTGCGCCGGCAAGGCAAAAAAGGTACAATTGAATCTGTCGGGCGCGAGAGACGCCTGACGGCGAAAAAGGAGGCGTATCATGGACAAGAAGAGACTCGTTGCGATGGCGGCCGCGCTCGTGTGCGGCGTTGCGATGGCCACCCCGTATCCGCACCATGGCCATTTGAAGGCGAAAGTGTGCGAAAAATGCCTGGGCACCGGCGAATGCCACAAGTGCGAAGGCACCGGAATCCGCAGCGGCTGGTTCAGCGACAAACTGTGCACGCGCTGCGAAGGGACCGGATGGTGCGCGGAATGCGGCGGATACGGGACATGGTTCGAAGCCCCGCCGCGGATGCGTCCCGAGCGCAATCCGAAGCTGAAGCACAACCGCCCGCTCCGGCATGAAACGCACAGGGAGCCGCCGCCCGCTCCGCGGCCGCGGCCGAAACCCGTCGTGGTGCAGAAGCCGGTGCCCAAGCCGCAGCCGCCGGCGCGGCCGAAGCCTGCCGCAGTGCAGAAGCCGGTTCCGGCGCCGTCGCGTCCGGCGGCCGTCGCGAAGCCGCATCCCGGAACCGGAACGACGGTGCGGAAGCCTGCGCGCAAGGACGCACCGGACAAGAAAAAGAAATAACGGCTGTTCCCCCCGCCCCGCCCGCCGCATTTGCCGGGCGGGGCGATTCTTTTTCCGCTTTTTCGCGTGTACGCGCCATTCCGTGCGATTTTTTGGTATACTTGCGCCATAGCAAAATGGAGAAAGAGGAACCATGAAAATATCGATCGGGTCCGACCACGGCGGATTTGCGCTCAAGGAGTCCCTGAAGCCGGTGCTGCGCGGCGTCGCGCAAGTGGATGACAAAGGCTGCGACGGCTCCGGGCCGTGCGACTATCCCGACTTTGCCGCGGCGGTGTGCGAAGACGTCGCCGAAGGCGCGGCGGATTTCGGGGTTCTCGTCTGCACGACAGGCGAGGGCATGACGATGTCGGCCAACCGTTTCGACGGCGTGCGCGCGGCGCTCTGCCGCACGGTCGCGGACGCCAAGATGGCGCGCTCGCACAACAACGCGAACGTCCTCGTTTTCGGCGGCGGGGCGACAGCGCCGGCGGAAGCGGCGGAAATCGCGGCCGCGTTCTTCGCGGAGCCGTTCTCCGGCGACGAGCGGCACGTGCGCCGCATAGCGAAGATCGACCGGGCGCGCAGGCTTGCGGAATTCTCCGCGCTCGCGTCGGCCGATCCGGAAGTGCACGCCGCGATACTGGCGCAGGTGCGGCAGGAAGACACGGAAATCAATCTCATAGCGTCGGAGAACACGTCGTCGCGCGCCGTGCGCGAGGCGGCGGGGTCCGTCCTGATGAACAAATACGCGGAAGGCTACCCGGCGCACCGCTGGTACTCCGGGTGCGGCCCTGTGGACGCGGCGGAAGAGCTGGCGCGCAAGCGGGCGTGCGAACTGTTCGGCGCGGAGCACGCCAACGTGCAGCCGCACTGCGGTTCCGCGGCGAACATGGCGGTGTATTTCGCCACGATAAAGCCCGGGGACACGATAATGTCGATGAGCCTGGACCAGGGCGGGCATCTTTCGCACGGCTCCCCGGTGAACTTCTCCGGGAAGATATACAACATCGTGCCGTACACCGTGGACAAAGACACGGAGATGCTGGACTACGACGCGATCGAGCGGCAGGCGCTGGAGACGAAGCCGAAGATACTGCTCGCGGGCGCAAGCGCGTATCCGCGCGCGATAGATTTCAGGCGCATCCGCGAAATATGCGACAAGGCCGGCTGCCTGATGGTGGTGGACATGGCGCACATAGCGGGCCTGGTGGCCGGCGGCGCGCACGAGTCGCCCGTGCCGTACGCGGACTTCACGACCACGACCACGCACAAGACGCTGGGCGGCCCGCGCGGCGGCATGGTGCTGTGCAAGGAGAAGTGGGCGAAGGCGCTCGACAGCGCCGTGTTCCCCGGAATGCAGGGCGGCCCGCTCGAAAACATCATAGCGGCCAAGGCGGTCTGCTTCCGCGAATGGATGTCGCCTGCGAAGAAAGGCTACGCGCAGAAGATAGTGTCGAACTGCAAGGCCATGTGCAAGGCGGTGCAGGACCGCGGATACAGGATCGTGTCCGGAGGGACGGACAACCATCTGTTCCTTGTGGACGTGAAGTCCTCGCGCGGGATCACAGGCAAGGAAGCCGCGGCCGCGCTCGACGCCGCCGGCATAGTGGTGAACAAGAACACGATACCGTACGACACGGAAAGCCCGTTCCGCACGAGCGGCATCCGCGTGGGCACGGCGAGCGTGACGACGCGCGGCATGGGCGAGGCCGAATGCGCCGCGATCGGCGGATGGATAGCCGACGTCCTCGACGACATCTCCGACACGTCCGTCGCCGCCAGGGTGAAGGCGCAGGCCGCCGCGCTCGTGGCCGGATTCCCCGTGCCCTGAGAAACCCCTTCCCCAAACGCGCAAAACGATGAAGAACCAGATAAACCTCCTAAACCAGCTGCAGGAACTCGTCCTCACCCGCGACGAGCACCATGCGACGGGCGACGGCTCGCACATGGACGAGCTGGACGGCTTCATAGACGACCTCGTGTCGAGGCTCGCCCCCGAAGTCCGTTCGCTCTACCAGCGTCTGTACAAGAAAGACCATATCGTGATGTCGCCGATGAACAACGGCTGCTGCGCGATATGCGGCATGCGCCTGCCGATATCGCAGGTGCAGGCGGTGAAGCAGGCCCGGCAGATACAGAACTGCCCGTCGTGCGCGCGCATGCTTTTCTTCGAGGAGGACGAGGCGCCGCGCTGGATAGGCGAAAAGACGTCCCGCACCGAGCCGCGCAAATCGGGCGTGGGCAGGTTCTCCGCCGAAGAGCTGATGATCCCCGACCTGAAAGGGTCGAGCACTGAAAGCGCGATACGCGAACTGGCGTGCGCGATGGAGGCCAACAGGTTCGTGTCGAGCGCGGACGCGCTTGTGGCCGGCGCGCTGCGCCGCGAAAGCGTGCTTTCCACCGCGCTGGGCGACGGCATCGCGTTTCCGCACGTGCGCGGCGTGGAAGGCGGCGGCCTAACGCTGGCGCTGGGCGTGTCGAAGAAAGGGTTCGTGTTCGACGACAGCGGCGAGCGCGTGAACATCGTTTTCTTCTCGGCGATACCCACCGCGGCTTCGCCGTTCTACCTGCGCCTGGTGAAATGCCTGTCCGAGGCGTTCTGCAAGGAAGAGAACCGCAAGGCGCTCGTGGCGGCGAAAACGCAGGCCGACCTGTGGAAGACCCTCACGAAGGCGACGCGCTACACCATCCGCTGACGGACGCTTCCCGTCACCAGAACTGCCACCACTTGGTCTCTTTCGCCTTCAGCGGCTTGCCCGACTTGTAGGTGGCCTTCACGGCGGCGGAGCCCGCGACGTCGGGATCGACCAGCGATTCCGTCTTGTGGTGTTCGAACACGTCGGGCAGCGACCAGAACACCGAGCGCGCGAAAGAATCCTGGGCGTTGCGGCGCGTGATCGTGACCTCCCCGCGCGGGCTTACGGAAAGCGTCGGCTTCGTGACGCGCATTATCGGCCCCAGGTCGCGCGTGCGGTGGTAGAACTTCCCGGAGGGGGTGGTGTCGCGTATCTTCAGGAACAGGTGTTCGAGCCTGTCGCGGCCCCAGTACACCAGGGTGAAATCGCGCCGCAGGCCTTCCACGTTCGAGAACATCTGCACGTATTCGCCGAGCATCATGCCGGGGACGACGGAAATCGAGCGCCACGAGCCTTCGTAGCGGGCGCCGCCGTGCACCAGCACGGGGCGGATCAGGTAGCGCGTCTCCTTGAGCATCGGGAAATGCCTGTCGACGAACACCTCGAAGTTCTGGCGGTGCGAAGGGTCGATCGCGAAGCGCACGGTGAACGGCTCGCCCTTCGCGGCGTCTATCCGCTCCTCGCCGCGGGAGGATTTCACCTTCGCTTCGAGGAACAGCAGGTCCGGCGCGCCGGGTCCGTTGCCGTGCAGCATTTCGGTGGAGGCGTTTATCACGCTGACCACGCCGCGGATGCGTTCGCCGGATATGTATTCCGTGTGGTCGGGCTTGAACGAAACCGAGATTTCGCAGGCGGTGCGCTGCTGCGCTCCGGCGGCGAAAGCCGCTGCGGCGAAGGCCGCCGCGGCGGCGATGCGCAGCAGAGCCGCGCGCCTGGATATGGGGGAAGTTCTTTCCATGCCGCGATTCTACCATAATCCGGCCCCGCCAGAAAGCGCAAAATCGCGCAAGGCCGCGGCGCGCGTGAAGTCGGGGAAGCGGGGGAAACGCGGATGGATGGCGGAGAGGGAGGGATTCGAACCCCCGGACCCTTGCGGGTCAACGGTTTTCAAGACCGCCGCGATCGACCACTCCGCCACCTCTCCAAAGCGAAAAAAGAGTCTACCAAAACAGCCCTTCCGGGGAAACGTTTTTTTGCTGTTATAAAACATTTTATCAAAGTACTTGACAAGATTCAGCGAAAAGAATAAACTATGCTTTCTCACACCTAATCAGGAGAGTCATGTCCACGAAATCCTCCGGCAAATCCGCGGCGGCGAAAAAACCGCAGCCGCAGTCCTCCAGGCAGAAACCCCAGCCCAAGGCGAAAGCGCCCGCGCCGAAAAAAGCGCCTGCGCGCGCGCCCGCGAAGCCTGCGCCGAAAAAGGCGAAGCCCGCTGGGCAGACGGCTGCGGCGAAGCCGAAGAAGCCGGCCGCGGCGACTGCGAAAAAGCCCGCCGCGGCGCCCGGGAAGAAGCCGGCCGCGGCGTCTGCGAAGAAGCCGGCGGCGGCGACTGCGAAGAAGTCCGCCGCGGCGTCTGCGAAGAAGCAGCCGTCCAAGGAGAAGCCCGCGATGGCGCCTGCGCCGGCGGCCGTGCCGTTCGGCGGCTGGGATCCGTCCGGATCCGCGGCGGACCTGGATCCGCTCGCGTACGCCGACGGCGACATTCCCGACGCGGAGTCGATAATTTCCGACAGCAGCGAGCTTGCCGCGTTCGCGGCGAGCGACGTCGACAGCGAAATCGAAGAAGAGGCTCGCAACCTCGACCTCGAATCCGTGGCGGCGAGCGCCGGCCGGTTCGAGGAGGACCGCGACCAGCTGCCCGACGGGGACTCCGATTTCGGGGCCGACGCGTACGACAGCGACAACATGCCGATGCCCGACGAGTTCCCTCCCGGGGTGGAAGGGTTCCACGACATACCCGACTACCCCGACGACGAAGAGGCCGCGGGGATGGGCATGGGGCTGGGCGGCCAGACGGCCCTCACGCAGGCGGAGTTCAACGCGGCGATCAAAGACCTGCGCGACCGCGCGGACAAGAACGGCGGCTTCGTGACGTACGACGACATGAACACGCTGATACCGTCCACGTCCTACGACGCGAACACGCTCGAAGACTTCGTCTCCGCGATGAACAACCTGAACATCGACGTGATCAAGACTGAGGACGTGGACTCCTACAACGCCAGCAAGGACAAGCGGCAGGAGCGCAGCCGCCACGAGATGTTCGACGACCCCATACGAATGTACCTGCACCGCGTGGGCCAGGTCCCGCTGCTGTCGCGCGAGCAGGAGACGGAGGTCTGCCGCAAGATCGAAGAGGCGGAAGTCAAGCTGCGCGACATCTTCAACAGGTTCGCGTTCACGCCCGGGCTGTACATCGAGCAGCTGGACAAGCTCGAGCGGCAGGAGGAGCGGTTCGACCGCATCGTCTCCGACAAGTACGAAGGCAACCGCGACACGTACATGACGAGCCTTCCCGCGTACCGCGCGATGCTCACGGAGATCGGCAAGGAGATGGACCGCACGGCGGCGAAGCTGGCCGAGGCCAGGTCCAGGCCGAAGTCGCCCGCGGCCGACAAGGCGGTGCGCAAGGCGGTGCGCGAGCGGACCGAGGCGTCCGCGATGCTCGTGGAGGCGTTCGACAGGCTGTATTTCAAGCAGAAGGTCCTCGAGACGCTTTGCAACGACATGGACAGGCTGGTGTACCTGCCGTACAAGCGCAACGCGCAGCGCAAGACCGAGATACTGAACATGCCGGCGAAGAGCCAGCCGAAAGGCGAGCTCGACAAGATCCGCGCCGAGATGGTGGCGGCCGAGAACAAGTTCGGCATGCCGCCGGAAGAGTTCATGGAGCTGTTCACCGACCTGCGCCAGACGCTGCGCGCCGGCCAGGAGGCGCGCACGAAGATGGTCGAGGCCAACCTCCGCCTCGTGGTGTCTATCGTGAAGAAGTACATGAACAGGGGGCTTTCCTTCCTGGACCTGATCCAGGAAGGCAACACCGGCCTGATGAAGGCGGTGGAGAAATTCGAGTACACGCGAGGCTTCAAGTTCTCGACGTATGCGACATGGTGGCTGCGACAGGCCGCGACCCGCGCCATCGCGGACCAGGCCCGGACGATACGCATACCGGTGCACATGATCGAGACGATCAACAAGCTGAAGCGCGTGCAGAAGTCGCTGATCCAGAAGTTCGGCCGCGAGCCGGACGAGAAGGAAGTCGCCGCCGAGATGAACATGAAGGTGGAGCAGGTCCGCGCCGTCTACAGGATGGCGCAGCAGCCTATCTCCCTCCAGGGCAAGGTCGGCGACAACGACGACGCGAGCTACGGGGACTTCATCGCGGACACGTCCGCGGAGAACCCGTCGGAAATGACAAACTACGCCCTGCTGCGCGAGCGCCTGAAAGAGGTGCTCGCCACGCTCACGGAACGCGAACGCAACGTGCTGGACCAGCGCTTCGGCCTGACGGACGGATGCTCGCGCACCCTGGAAGACGTGGGCAAGGCGTTCAACGTTACGCGCGAGCGCATCCGCCAGATAGAGGCAAAGGCGCTCCGCAAACTCCGCCACCCGGTGAGGCTGAGAAAACTCGAGGGCTTCATCGGAGTGAAGTAAGTGACAGGCCGTGCGGACGGCCGGAAAACAGAAGAAGAGAAAGAAAGAGGGAACACGAGACAATGGATCCCAACACGATGATGATGCTCGGCGCAGGCGCCGTTGCAGGACTCGCCGCAGGGTTCGCCGCAGGCTTCGCGATCGGACGGAAGGCGAAGGGCGGCGCACAGCAGCAGAGACGCGGCTGGCAGGACGGCCGCAGGCGCCAGCAGCGCCCGGCGCCCGCCCCGGCCACCGGTCCCGTCAAAAAGACCGAGAACGGATACGAGATATACGTCGGCAACCTCAACTACGACATGACGGAGGACCAGCTCAACGCCGAGTTCTCCGCGTTCGGCAAGGTGAATTCCGCGCGCATAATCACAAACCGCCACAACAACAAGTCCAAGGGCTTCGCGTTCGTGGCCATGCCCGACCTCGCCGAGGCGGAGCGCGCCGTGGCCGCCCTGCACGACAAGGAGATACTCGGCCGCCGCCTGCGCGTGAACATCGCGCGCCACCCGGCGGAAACCGCCCCCGAAGCCGGGGAGTGACGCCGGATGTCCGGCGGCAACGCTGCGGCCGGCGCCGCCGGCGCCGGCCGCACAATGCGCATCGCGCTTCCTCCGTCCGCGGCCTCGCAGGCGGAGGACGGCGCGCCGCTCCGGGGCGGCGGCGAAACCGACAGGCCCTGGCGGGCGCGCAGGTTTTCCCGCGACACGCCCTTCTACCAGCTGCTCGAATCGGTCTACGACGCCGTCCTCATCACCACGCCCGACGGCATGGTGCTCGAGGCCAACGCCCGGGCCGCGGTGTTTTTCCGCCGCCCCCTGCCCGACCTCGTGGGAATCGACGTCACGACCCTCATATCCGGCGCCGGCCGGTCCCTCGTGGATTCCATCCAGGCGAACCTCCGCCTGCGCAAGTTCACCCTCGTGGACGCCCGCGCCAAGCGCAGCGACGGCACTACCTTCCCCGCCGAGATCGCGGTGAACTCCGTCCAGCTCGACGGCGAAGGCGAGCTTTCGTTCTTCTTCCGCGACGTTACGGTGCGCACCCAGGCGCAGGACAAGCTGCGCCAGGCCGTCGAACGGCTCGAGACGCAGGACCGCGCCCGCCTGGAGTTCGTCTCCAACTGCTCGCACGAGCTGCGCACGCCGCTCACTTCCATGATCTACGCGATCGAGAACCTCCTTCGCGGCGTGGCGGGCCCGCTTCCCGAAAAGGCCCTCGACTATCTCGAACGGCTGAAGTCGGACTCGAAGCGCCTGCTGGGGACCGTGAACGACATCCTCGACCTGCGCCAGATAGAGACCCACACGCTGGCCGTGATCAAGGCCGTGGCGCCGCTTTCGGCCGTCCTGCGCGACGGCGCCGGGCCGGCCGCGGTGCAGGCCGGCGTGAAGAAGATCGATTTCTCCGTGCACGTCCCGCCCGCGGAGCTTTTCTCGAACTGCGACGCGCGCAAGATTTCGCGCGTCGTGCTGAACATCGCAGGCAACGCCGTCAAGTTCACCCCCGCCGCGGGCCGCATTTCCGTCACGCTCGCGCAGGACGGCGCCGACGCCGTCGTGACAGTGGACGACACCGGCGCCGGCGTTCCGCCCGAAGACCTGCCGAAGCTTTCGCAGCGCTACTTCCACACCGGCGACCAGGCCGGCGGCTCGGGGCTGGGGCTTGCCATTTCGCGCGAGATCGTGGAGCTGCACAACGGCTCGATATCTTTCGATTCGCCCGTGCCGGGCACGGACCGCGGCCTGCGCGCCACCGTGCGCCTGCCGCTCTGCAGCCCGCCCGCGGTGCTCGTCCGCGCCATCGGCGCCGAACAGGACGGACAGAGCGAAGCGATCGCCGGGGCCATGGCCAAGGCCGGCTGGGCCGCGCGGATCGCATCCGCCTCATCCCCCGAAGCGTTGGCCGCCGAATGCAAACAGGCCCGCGCCGCCGCGCTGGCGCTCGTGCCCGCGCAGGGCGAGGACGCCGCCACGCGCCGCGCCGTGATCGCGGTGCGCAGCGACCCCGGCACGAAATTCCTGCCGATCGTCGTGTTCGTCCGCGAGCGCCTGCCGAAGGCGGACGTCGAACTCGCCCGCGCCTTCAACCTGCTCGTCGTGCGGCTGCCGTGGGACGGCTCCGACGCCGCCACGCTGCTCGCGCAGGCCGTGCTGTGCACCATAAGGTGAACCGCCATGGAAGTCAAGATCCACGAGTCCTGGAAATCGCGCCTGCAAGGCGAGTTCGACAGCCCCTACTTCGCCGCGCTCGCGGCCGAGGTGAAGAAGGCATACGCCGCCGGACGCTGCTACCCGCCCGGCCCGCAGATTTTCGCGGCGTTCGACAAGACTCCCTTCGACAAGGTAAAGGCCGTGATCATCGGGCAGGACCCCTACCACGGGCCTTCGCAGGCGCACGGCCTGGCGTTCTCCGTGAAGCCGCCGACGCCCCCGCCGCCGTCGCTCCTGAACATTTTCGCCGAAATCGAAAGGGAGTTCGGCGTGACCGTGGACAAGACGTCCGGCGACCTCACGCGCTGGGCCGAATCCGGCGTGCTTCTGCTGAACTCGTCCCTGACCGTGGCGCAGGGCGCGCCGATGAGCCACCACGGCTTCGGATGGGAGCGCTTCACCGACGCCGCGATCGCCGCGCTCGCCCGCGAACGCGAGCATATCGTGTACATGCTGTGGGGCACGCCCGCCAGGAAAAAGGGCGCGATGGTCGACCGCGCGCGCAACCTCGTCCTCGAAGCGCCGCATCCTTCGCCGCTGTCCGCGTACCGCGGCTTTTTCGGCTGCGGGCACTTCAAGAAGGCGGACGAATACATGCGCGCGCACGGCGTAGAGCCGGTGGCCTGGTTCTGACCCGCCGCCGCGCGCCGCGGCCCGCGCCTACCGCCGCGCGGCGTCCGAAACCACGATCTTGCGACCGTTCGTCAGCGTGGGGTCGCCCGTGTCGTACATCACGAACTTCACGTCCGGGAAGCTGCGCGACAGCTCTTTCCTGATGAAGTCGCCCACGGCCTCCACGTTGCGCGGATCGTCGTCGGAGAATCCCACCGACACGGGATGCAGGAATATCCCGCCGGTGCGCTGCAGTATGTGGGTCACGTGCTCCACGAAGTCGCGTATCGCGAACTTCTTGGCGTTCTCGGCGCTGCCGTCGCCCGACGATTTCGCCACGCGCTTCCTGTATACGGGGTTCGTGACCGCGTTGAAATGGCACATGGACAGGTAGTAGTCCAGCTCCTCCTCGTCGGTGCCGAACTCCGTGCGCCTGTCGAGCCACGCGCGGTAGCCGTGCAGGTTCATCATCATCTCGGCGCGCTCCTCGTCCGTCAGCACCGTGTCGATGAAAAGGCGCACCGCGCGGCGCACCGTCTCCGGCTCGTGGCCGCGCGCGGTGACTATCGCGAATATCCTGCCCTCGCGAAGCGTGCGCCGCAGCGTCTCGAACGAAGGCCCGGGGGCCTCCTCGCCGCGCTTGACCTTCTCGATCGCCGCCGCCGTCTCGCGCAGGAAAAGCTCCGCGCCGCCCGCGTCGTCGCGGAAGTCGCGGTACGCAGCCTCCCACCCGCCGTCGGCGGGCGGACGGTAGCCGCTCTTCTTGCGCACCACGGCGAAAACGCTCGTGGAAACGGCCACGGGTTCCCACGATCCGTCCGGAGCCTTGCGCTCCAGATGGATTTTCGTGGGCATTTTCAGGATGTTGTCGTCCCAGTCGAAAATGTAGTATTTGAAGTCGCGCCGGGCGACCTCCATGTTGGCTTTGAATTGCATCGCGGAATTAATTATACTTTTATCCATGCACATGTCAAACGAGACTTCCGGCGCGGCCGGAGAAAAAAAAAGCACGGTTCTCGTCACCGGTGGCGTAAAGCGCATCGGCGCGGCGATATCGCGGCGGCTCGCGGCGCGCGGATGGCGCGTCGTGGCGCACAC
>CADCBS010000043.1 GCA_902799715.1 uncultured bacterium
GTCCCCGCCTTCGCGCGCCTTGCGGCGCAGGCCCGCCGCCGCGAACACCGCGGCCGCCGCGAGCGAGCCCCACAGCGGCAGGTACGCGCGCGCGAGGCGCGACACGGAGCCTACCGCGTTGTAGACGTCGAACCCGCCGCGCGCCGCGTGGAACGCCTGCGCCGCCAGCAGGCCGCGGCGCGACGCCTCGTCGAACGCGAACACGCCGTACGTGGGCCACAGCCCGGCCGCCAGGCCCAGGCCGAACCAAAGGAACGCCGCGCCGCGCCTGCGCATCGTGGCGAAGAGCGCGAGTCCGGCGACGGCCGGTATCAGGATCAGCGATATGCGCGTGCCCGACGCGAACGCGAACGACAGCCCCGACGCCGCGAAAAGCGCGATGCGCGCCGCGCACGCCGCCGCGCCGCCGGCCCCGCGCAGGCGCAGGGCCGCCGCGAACGCCGCGAAGCCGCACATCACCAGCATCAGCGACAGCGCGTACGTCTTCACCACCGACGTGAAATACGCATGGTACACGTTGCACGCCAGGAAGCAGAACGCCGCGAACGACGGAAACGCCTTCATCCCGCGCGGCGACAGCAGCCGCACCGTGGCGACAGACGCCGCCACGCCCGCCAGCCCGAACGCCAGCGTGGCGAGCCGCCCGCCCAGCAGCCCGTGCAGCGGCGAGCTCCACGACATCCACAGCGGCGCTATGCGCGAATACACGAACGGCATCACCGGGCCTTGCGTGAAGAAGAAGTCACGGTACGGCATGCGCCCGGCGCGCACCGACTGCGCCGCGTACATGTACCACCCTTCGTCCTGGTTCAGACCGCCCCACCACACCGCCACCGCCGCGATGGCGAACGCCGCCACGGCCGCGATGAAGAAGGCCGTTCCGTAGGAAAACACCGTGTCGCGAAATCTTTTCATGCCGTTCACGCCGCAAATGGATCCAGGAATTCCGTCTTGAAATCGAAGCCGCCGATGAAGTCCGCGCGCTTGTCGGACTCGGACTTGCCCAGCCGGCCGCTTTCGACCAGGTTGAACACCACCTCGCCGATGTCGGTGCAGTTCTCCAAGCCCCAGCTGCGCATCACCGCGTAGGCCATCGGCCCGAATTCGTCGAGCGCGGACGCGCGGAACTCTTCCAGGAAATCGGCCGACGTCACGTTGCGCCCTTCGCTGCCCTCGAACAGTTTCGCGAACTGCGCGAGCGTGAAGACGTATACCATCGGGTCGTAGCGGCCGTCGCGGGCCAGTATGTCCGCGAACGTGTCGTCGACGCCGCCGGGCTGCTGCATTCCGTCCATTCCGCCTTCTCCGTCAGAACGCCGCGCGCGCGGCCACGGCGTCGAGCTCCGCCGGATCCGCCTTCGCGGAGTCGAACCGCGGGGCGCGCGGAGCGCCGCTGCGCGGCACTATGTGGAAATGCAGGTGGAATATGCTCTGCCCCGCGCACACGCCGTTGTTCTGCAGCACGTTGAACCCTTCGCACGGCAGCGTCTCCTTCAGGTGCGCCGCGATCTTGCGCACGCGCTCCAGCACCGCCGCCGCCAGCTCCGGCGTGGCGTCGAGCAGGTCGCGCGCGTGCGCCTTGGGGAACACGAGCGTGTGGCCCGGCGCGCACGGGTTTATGTCGAGGCACGCGAAGACGGTGTCGTCCTCGTATATCTTGCGGGCCGGGATCTCGCCCGCGGCCATCGCGCAGAAAAGGCAGTCGTTCTTCATCGTCACAGACCTCCAAGTATCAGCGAGCCGAACGTCGATATCGGCGTCGTGTCGCGGTAGTTGTCCAGAACCTGCCGCGCGTCCTTCAGCAGCCCCGAGGCGTCGTCGTAGAGACCTTCCTCCTTGGACAGCTTGCCGAGCGTGCCGGTGCCTTCCACCATGCGCCCCGTTATCGTCTCGATGTTCGCCACGGACTTCTGCAGGTCCACGAACACCGTGTCGTTCGTGGAAAGGAGCTTCCCGAGCGTGCCTTCGCCGTTCTCGAGCCGCTTCGCTATCGTCGAGGCCGAGGAAAGCGTGGACGCAAGGTCGGCGTACACGGTGTCGTTCGTGGAGAGCAGCTTCCCGAGCGCGCCTTCGCCGTTTTCGAGCCTCTTCGCTATCGTCGAGGCCGAGGAGAGCGTGGACGCCAGGTCGGCGTAGGCGGTGTCGTTCGTGGAAAGGAGCTTGCCGAGAGATCCTTCGCCGCGTTCGAGCCGCCCCGCTATCGTGTTGGCGCGCTCCGCGAACGACTGGAGGTTCGTCACTATGGAGCGGATGCCGTCGCCCGACGTCGCGTCGTTCAGGTTCCTCGCTATCGAGCCGAGCTCGCGCATCCAGTCCGACGGCCTTTCGCCGCTGAACACCGTGCCTTCGAGCGGCAGCGGCTCGCCCGCGCCCTCCTCGAGCAGCAGATAGTTGCCGCCAAGGAGCGACAGCGATTCGATGGACGCGCGGAAGCCCTTGCGCAGCACGACGTCGCCGGACACGTGCGCCGTGACCGTGACGCCGTCCGGCCCCAGCTCGATCGCGCCCACGGTCCCCACCTTCGTGCCGCGGTAGACCACGTTGTCGCGCTCCTTCAGGCCGCCCGCGTCGGGGAACTTCAGCGTGACGTCCACGGTCTTGCGCGAGCGGAACACGTCCACGCCCGATATGACTATGGTGAAGTACGCCAGCAGCGCGAACACCGCCAGCATGAAAAGGCCCACCACCATCTCCGAGAAGAAATCCGGCTTGCGTCCAGCGCTCATCCGACACCTCCGTTTCCGTCGAGCCCGAGCGATTCCGCGGACTCCCGTATCTTTCCCCAGTCGCCGGGCGATATGAACTGCGCGGCGAGAAATTCCCTGACGGCAGGCAGCTCCGACGCCACGAAGCGCTCCGGCGCGTCGACGGCGCACACCTTTCCGTCCTTCAGCAGCATCACCCTGTCTGCGAACATGAGCGCCTGCTGGATGTCGTGCGTCACGACCACCGAAGTCGTGCCGAAGCGCCTGTTCACGCGCTTCACCAGCCTGTTTATCGCGAGCGCCGTCACAGGGTCCAGCCCCGACGTGGGCTCGTCGTAAAGTATTATGTCGGCGCTGCGCACGATCGCGCGCGCCAGGCCCGCGCGCTTCGTCATGCCGCCGGAGATCTCGGACGGATACTTTTCCGCCGCGTCCGCCAGGTCCACCGCCTCCAGCGCCTCCTGCGCGCGCCGCGCGATTTCGCGCTCCGGCAGCGACGTGCGCTCCCGCAGCGGAAGCTCCACGTTCTCGCGCACGGTGAGCCACCCCAGCAGCGCGCCGCCCTGGAAGAGGTAGCCTATCTTGCCGCGCACCGCCTCCAGTCCGCGCCCGCGCGCGGCGGAGACCTCCGCGCCGTCCACGAAAACCCGCCCCGACGACGGGACCATCAGCCCCACGATGTGCTTCAGCGTGACGGACTTGCCCGTTCCGGAGGGGCCGGCCAGTGCGAGCACCTCGCCCTTGCGGACCTCGAACGACACTCCGTCGAGCACGTTCCTGCCGCCGAGCCTTTTCACGACATTGTCGAAGCGTATCACGGTCCGCGCCCTTTCGTCAGTACGCCAGGCGCGTGACCATGTATCCCGCCACGAGTATCAGCAGGAACGACACTATCACGCTTTTCTGCACCGCGCGCCCGACCCCGAGCGCCCCGAGTCCGGCGGAGAACCCCTGGTGGCAGGAGACTCCGCCGATGACGACACCGCAGATGGCGGCCTTCAGCAGGCCCACCGCGAGGTCTTTCACGTCCGCTATGGAAAGCGCGGACGCCATGTACTGCCGGAAATCGACGTCGAGCTGCGTGGCCCCCACGAACCCGCCGCCGATCACGCCCAGCACGCACGAGTAGAACGACAGCAGCGGCGACATCACGAGCAGCGCGCACACGCGCGGCGCCGCGAGGAACCGCACCGGGGATATCGACATCGTCTCCAGCGCCGCCACTTCGTCGTTCACCGTCATCGTCCCCAGCTCCGCCGCCATGGCCGAGCCTACGCACGCAGACAGGCAGATGCCCGTCACGAACGGCGCCATCTCGCGCATCAGCGATATCATCACCGCCGCGCCCAGCAGGTTTTCCTGGTTGAAACGGCTCAGCGCCAGCCCCACCTGCAGCCCCAGTATCATCCCGGCGAACAGGCCGACCACGCTTATCACCGGCAGGGACTTCACCCCCACCGTGTAGAGCTGGTCCACGAACGCCGCGCGCCGCGGGCGGAGCGCCACGCACCCCGGAAGGTGCGCGAGCGATCCGGCCGTGAGCAGGACGCACCGCCCCACGCCCGCCGCAAGGGCGGCGGCGTGGCGCAGAAGCGCGTCGATGCGGCCCTTCGGCGCATCGTCCCACATCGGTTCGCGCGTTACGATCATACCGCCCTCCGCGGCCGGGGCGCGTCAGCGCACCGCTATCTGGCCGGCTTTCGCCAGCATCTTGGCTTCGACGCTCTGGATTTCCGCGAAGCCCTGGGACGAATTCGGGTTCAGCCCGTCGGACGCCTCCATCGAGGAGTCCGCCTCGTTGTAGATCGTCGCCTTCAGCCCCTTCAGGGACTCGAAGAAGATGTTGCCCTTGTACAGGCCCAGCGTCACTTCGGCGGTGGCTTTGTCCGCCCACACCTGGATGGCCGCGCGCGCCGCCTGCGTGGCGGGGTCGAACCAGCGGCCGTCGTAGATCTGGTCGGCCACGAACCTGGAGAGGCGCTGGAAGAGGAGCGTCGAACGGCGGTCCATCACGCCTTCGTAGATGTACTTCAGGCCCCAGGAGAGGACTTCCATGCCGGGCGCTTCGTACACGCCGCGGCTCTTCGTGCCGATGATGCGGTTCTCGAGCGCGTGCTTCATGCCGATGCCGTTGCGCCCGCCGATCCTGTTCAGCTCGAGCATGGTTTCGTAGGGCGGCATCTTCCTGCCGTTGACGGCGGTGCAGCGGCCCTTCTCGAACTTGAGGACGGTTTTCTCGACCTTGTCCGGCGCCTTTTCGGGCCACACGCCCATCGTGGGCTTCACGATGCGCATGGAAGTCTCCATCGACTCCAGGTCCTCCGCCTCGTGCGAAAGCCCGGCGAGGTTCGCGTCGGTCGAATATTTCTTCTTCGTGCCGGCGAACGCCACGATGCCGCGCTTCGCGAGGAACTCGACCATCTGCGTGCGGCCCGGGAACTTCGCCAGCAGGGCGGAGTCGCGCCAGGGGGCGTACACGCCGAACCCGGGGTCGAGCACGTTGGTGTAGCGCTCGAAGCGCATCTGGTCGTTGCCGCGGCCGGTGGCGCCGTGCACCAGCACCGTGCATCCCGCCTTCTTCATCGCGGGCAGGAGCTTCTGCACGGTCACCGCGCGCGCGATGCCGGTGGAGTTCCAGTAGCCGCCGTCGTACATGGCCTGGCACTTCACGGTCTCGAAGCAGATGTCAGCCATCTCCTTCGTCACGTCCACGATCGTCGTCTGCACGCCGGTCGGCGCCATCTTCTTCTTGATGTCGTTTATGTCCTTCTCGTCCGGCTGGCCGACGTTCGCCGAGAACGCCTTCACCTTCACGCCGGCGTCTTTCAGCACGCAGCATATAGTCTTGGAATCGAGCCCGCCCGACACGCACACGCCGACGGTCCGTCCCTTGAGCTGTTCTATCGAACGCAACGCATTAGCCATTTTCACGCCATCCTTCGTTTTTGCATTTCAACCGTGCCGCCGGGCGGCACGCGCCGCCCGGCTCCGGAATGTCACTCGCCGTCGCCCCCGCCGTAGCGCTCCTCGAGCGCGTCGGTCATCATCTCCAGCGCCTCTTCGAGTTCGCTTTCCTTCAGGTTCAGCGGGGGGAGGAATCTCACCACGTGCGCGCCGGCCGTGCACACCAGCAGGCCGAAGTCGCGGAACAGGTCCGCTATCTCCGCCGCCGAATCGTCCACCGCCATGCCCAGCATCATGCCAAGGCCGCGCACTTCGAGAACCTTGTCGTACTTCTCCACGAAGCCTTCGAGCGCGCCGCGCAGGATGTCGCCGTTCACGCGCGCGGCGTCGAGCAGCTTCTCCTCCTCGATCACGGAGATCACGGCCAGCGCCGCGGCGCACGCCAGCGGGTTGCCGCCGAACGTGGACGCGTGCGAGCCTTTCGCGAAGACGTCCGCGCACTTGGCGTTCGCCACCAGCGCGCCAGCCGGAACGCCGTCCGCCAGGGCCTTCGCCATGGTGACCAGGTCCGGCGCCGCCTTGGAGTGCTGCCAGCCGAACCACTTGCCGGTCCTGCCCATGCCGCACTGCACTTCGTCGCAGATCATCAGGATGTCTTTTTCGTCGCACAGCGCCCGGACCCCTTCCAGGAACTCCGGCGCGGCGGGGTTCACGCCGCCTTCGCCCTGCACAGCCTCGAGCATGACCGCCGCGGTCTTGTCCGTCACCGCCGCGCGGACCGACTCCAGGTCGTTGAAGTCCGCGTACCTGAAGCCCACCGGCAGCGGGTCGTAGCCTTCCTGGCACCACGACTGGCCCGTGGCCGCCACGGTCGCCAGCGTGCGGCCGTGGAAGGAGTTGCGCATCGTGACCACTTCGTAGCGCCCCGACGCCGAGCCGCGCCTGCGCGCCAGCTTGATCGCCGCCTCGTTCGCCTCCGCGCCCGAGTTGCAGAAGAACGCCTTGCCGCCCTTGAACCCGGCGAGCGAGACGAGCTTCCTCGCCAGCTGCGCCTGCGGCGCGTTCATGAACAGGTTCGAGCAGTGCGTAAGCTTCGCCGCCTGCGCCTGGATCGCGCGCACCACCTTCGGATGGCAGTGGCCCGCGTTGTGCACGCCTATGCCCGACGTGAAATCGTAGAAGGTGGACCCTTCCGGATTCTTGACTTTGCACCCCTGGCCTTCGGCTATCGCGATCTCCGGGGAATACGTGGGCATTACGGACGCCTTGTACAGCGCCTTGATGTCTTCACTTTTGCTCATCTGCTGTGATCTCCGTCCCTACTCCTTGTTTCGTGAATACCTCGAGAAGAAGCGAATGCGGCATCCGCCCGTCCACAAGATGCACCTTCCGCACGCCGGCGCGTATCGCGTCGACGCAGCTGTCGATCTTCGGCAGCATGCCGCCGGATATGACGCCCGTCTCCTTGAGCTTCGCTATGCTCGACACTTTCAGCGTGCCGAGGAGCGTGGACGGGTCGGCCGGGTCCATCAGCAGCCCCGGCACGTCGGAGACTATCGCGAACTTGCGCACTTTCAGCGCCTTCGCCAGCGCCGCCGCCGCGACGTCCGCGTTTATGTTGTACAGGTGGTTGTCGCGCCCCGTGCCGAGCGGCGTGACAACCGGCATTATCCCCGCGTCGAGCATCTGCCGCACCGGCCGCAGGTCCACCGACACCGGCTCGCCCACGAACCCGCGGTCCAGCGGCCTGCGCGTCTCCGGATCCAGCGCCATCGACTTCTTCGCCGTGAATATCCAGTTGCCATGCAGCGGGCGCGCGTTCGCACCCAGCTCCTGCAGCCGCCGCAGCAGGTCCGCGTTCACCACGTTGTTCAGCGTCCGGCGCACGATTTCCATCGTCTTTTCGTCGGTCACGCGCAGCCCGCCCACGAAGCGCGGCTCCATGCCGCTCTCCTTGATCGCCGCGGAGATGGCCTTGCCGCCGCCGTGCACGACTACGACTTTCATCCCTACCGTGTCGAGGAACGAAATGTCGGCCAGCAGCGACTGCAGCCGGTCCGAATCCTCCATCACCGAGCCGCCTACCTTCACGAGCACCGTCTCGCCGGAGAATTCCTGTATGTATGGCAATGCTTCGACCAGGACTTGCGCCTTGGCCATCGCCTCGTTCATATTTTCCATGGGCGGTATATGATACCAAAAACCCCTCTGCGTGTCACCATGCCGTTTGCGCCGCGGCACGGAGGCTCAAAGCCGCACCGCCGCCCGGATGTTCCAGTCCGCCGCGTCGAGAAGCCTGCGGGCTTCGTCGCGCCCCGTCTTCCGGATCTCCGCCACGATGCCTGCCATGCGCTCGCGGAGCTTCGCGTTGCCGGGCTTGAGATTCACCATCATGTTTTCGTACACGTTTCCGAGATGCACCATCGCGCACGTCGAAAGCATGTTCAGGACGAGCTTGTGCGCCGTCCCGGCCTTCATGCGCGTGGAGCCGGTCACCACCTCCGCGCCGGTGTCCGTGACGATCGCGATGTCCGCGAGCTTCGCGAGCGGCGACCCGGCGTTGCACGTCAGCCCCACCGTGGCGCAGCCGAGCCCTTTCGCGTAGCCTACCGCCGCCAGCACGTATTCCGCGCCGCCGGACGCGCTGATCCCGACCAGGCAGTCGGCCGGCGCGAGATTCGCGGCCTTCAGGTCGCGCACCGCGGCCTCCGCGCTGTCCTCCTCCGCCTCGCCGGCGCGCCAGAGCGCCTCCACGCCGCCGGCCATCACCCCGAGAATCGTCCCTTCCGGAACGCCGAACGTGGGGCAGGCCTCGGATGCGTCGAGAACGCCCAGCCGGCCCGACGTCCCGGCCCCGGCGTAGACGAGCCGCCCCCCTTTCCGCAGGGCTTCCGTCGCGACGTCGACCGCCCGCGCCACGGCGTCGATGCAATCGTCCACCGCCTTCACCGCGTTGTGGTTCTCTTCCTGGATGACGCGCAGCATCTCGGCCGTCGACATGCGGTCGAGATGCGTCGTCTTCGGATTCCTCGATTCCGTCTTCAGCATTTGCCGAACTCCTTCGCAAGCGTTTCGCGCAGCTGCGGCGTGCATACGCCGCACATGCGCGCGCAGTTGATGCAGGCCCCGGCCACCTGCGGACACGACGGCACGGAAAGGCGCAGGCCGGGGGCCAGCTCCTTCGCGAGAAGTTCCGCGAACCGCGGGTTCGCGGCGATTCCGCCCGACACCACCACCTCGTCTCCGCAGTCGTGGATCGCCGCCGCGCGGTTGAGCACCGACGCGAAAGCGCGCGCGTTCGAGACGAGTATCCCCCGCGCCGCCGCGTCGCCCGCCGCGTCGGCCTCGAAGGCGAGCGGCGCGAACGACGCCACGAACGCCGGCTTGCGCCTGTAGATTTCGAGCACCAGGCGTTCGAGCGGCATCCCCGCCTTGCGCCCGGCCAGCCGCGCGAGCGCCGTCGGCGGGGCCGTCCCTTCCTCCGCCCCCAGCGCGGCGCGTATCACGTCCCGCCCGATGTCGTAGCCGCTCCCGCCGAGGGAAAGGAGATACCCCCACCCGTCTATCCGCACGGCGCGGTCGGGCTCTTTCGCGTAGACTATCATCCCGGTTCCGCTCACGCCCGCTACGCACCGGTCCGCGCCGGTGGCGGCGGCGATGACGTTCATCACGTCGTTCCCGCACTCCACCCTGGCCACGCCGCACGCTTCCGACACCGCGGCGGCGAAGCGCGGCCCGTCGTCTTCCGTGAATATCCCGGCCGTCCCGACGTACGCGGCGTCCGCCTGCCGCGGATCTCCGCCTGTCAGCGCATCGATGCACTCTTTCACGACCGCCGCGCTCTCGGCCTCGCCCAGCAGGTTCGGGTTGCACGGGCCGGCGGCATGGCGCGCGAGAACGCGCCCCGTCCCGTCGAACAGCGCAGCCGCCGTCTTCGTGCCGCCGCCGTCTATGCCGATCATCTTCATGCGCCGCCGCCCCTTCCCGTCATTTCAGCGGTGCGCAGTTGACGTGCCGCGACAGGAGCCTGCGGCGGTGCACGGCGGCGCGTTTCGAGAATTCCGCGAAATCGCGCTTCGCCGGGTCCGGATGCGTCCACAGCACTTCGGAAAGCGCAAGGGCGCGCGGCCACAGCTTCCATTCGAGATCCACTATGCCTATCGTGAATTCGCCCCAGTTGCAGCACTGCCCGCCCGCCACGTTCGCGCGCGCCTCGGGCGCGACGCCTTCGAGAATGTCCAGGGAATATACCTTGGAGAGCGGCGTCACGCCTTTCCCGAGATACGGGAACGGATCCTCGGCGAGGCCTTGCCTCAAGTCGAAGTAGCAGTGCGACGTGGGGCAGCGTACGATTTCGTAGCCCTTGTTCGCCGCAAGCGCCCCCGCGCCCCACGGCCGCCAGCACATCCCCATGGTCGTTTTCGGAAGAAGCGGATTGAACGAGTCGCCTCCGGCCTTCTTGAACTCGTCCCACTTCTCCCACTTGGACGACATGAATATCTCGTCCCAGCCGATGGCGCGGCGGCCTTTCTTCGCAAGATGCTCCACAAGCCGCCGCGTGAGCCACGGCTGGAGCTCCTCCACGCCTTTCAGGCCTTCGCGCTTCACGAGCGCCTGGCACGCGGGGCAGTCTTTCCAGTACTTGCGCGTGCATTCGTCCCCGCCGAAGTGGATCACGTCCGACGGGAACATCTCGCACACGCGGTCCAGCACCTCCTCCGCGAAGCGCACCGCCTCCGGATTGCCGATGCACAGCACCTTGCCGCCGCCGGGGCATTTGCACTTCATCGACGGATAGGCGCGGAGCGCCGCGCCGAAATGGCCCGGCATTTCGATTTCGGGGACTACTTTCACGTGGCGCGCGGCGGCGTATTCAACTATGTCTTTTATGTCTTTCGCGCTGTAGCGGAACGGCTGCAGGCCCTCGCCGTACACGAATCCGCTGCGCCCGCGCACCGACCCCTGCCCGGCGAGCTCCGGGAATCCGGGTATCTCGAGCGTCCACGCCTCTTCGTCGGTGAAATGTATCTGCAGCACGTTGAACTTGTACTGCGCCATCTCGTCGATCACGCGCAGGATGGCGGTCTTGCCGAGGAAGTGCCGCGCGGTGTCCACAAGGATCCCGCGCCACTTGAATTCCGGAAAGTCTTTTATCTCCACGCACGGATAGATTTTCCGCCTCGTCCTGCGGTCGTAGCGCTCGATCTGCGCGAGCGTCGCGCGGGCGTAGAACTCGCCCGCCGCGCTCGAACAGCGGATCGTCACGCCGTCCGGCCGCACCGAAAGCTCGTACCCTTCCGGCGGGATCGACGCGGACTTCTCCACCTTCGGATCCCCTTTCAGCCGGCACTCCCCTGGCATCTGCTTCATTTCCCGCGGCGCGGGGATTATGGACATCCTCGCGTCCGCCGCGGAAGCCCCGCCGCAGGCGAACGCCGCCGCGAACGCCGCCACGGCGGCCGCCGTCTTTGCCGCTTTTACCATCGTTTCCCTCCCTTTCGATTGCCGCCTTCCGCGGTTTCCTCAGAATCCGTACGTCTTGCCGCCGGTCTCGAATCTCCAGCGGACCGGGCATTTCCGCTCCATCCAGTCTTCCGCGTAGCCCGTCTTCTGCGGCCTCGACGCGAGCCGGAAAGCCTCTTTCATCGCCGCGCGGATCCCGTCGTCCATGAACTCGCGCCGCCACGACACGAAAAGCGACGTGCCGGAGCGCGCCACGAGGTCGAGCCACTGCGCGTTTTTCTCCCACGGTACGGCGCCCTTCTTCGCCAGCCCCACGCAGTCGCCGTCGTTGAAGTAGAATATGTTGTTGTGCATCGCGCGCGCCGCGAGCGCGTTCGGCCCCATCAGGCGCGTGCGCTTCCAGTCCGTTCCGCTCGTGTCGTCGCCGACGCGCTGCAGCTCGAACAGCCCGGCGGCGAAATGGTCTATCGCGTTGCAGCCGATGATGTACATGCCGTCGCCCGCCGCCGCGCGCATCTTCCTGTACAGGTCGCGCACGCTCTCGGCGCCGGTCTTCGTGTCGTCGGCCCAGCCCGTCTTCGCCGCGTCCATCACGCTGCCGTGCGGCTTGAAGTTCCATCTCGGCGACCAGTCGTACGTGATGTAGTCGATCTTTACAAGCTCGATTCCCCATTCGCGGAATCGCTTCATGTCGTCTTCGATCTGCTTCGCCCAGCGCGGGTCCGTCGGGTCTATGGTGCGGCCCCCGGGTTTCGAGCAGTCGTAGAACGGCCTGTACCACAGCCCCGGCCGCGCGCCCATCGCCTTCACGCGGCGGCAGAATCCGTCCATCGGCATTTTCCAGCACGGATTGACCTGCGCCCACTGGACCGCGTTTTCGCAGCCGTTGCGGCGGGGGTTGTCGTTCCGCGACGCGGAAAGCTGCCACCCGTCGTCCACGACCAGGAACGGCCTGTTTTCAAGCCCGTCGCACAGTTTCACGATCTCGGCCGCGTCGGCCAGGAAGTTTTCCGCCGTGTTCTTGCCGTATACGCAGTACCAGTCGTTGAAGCCGTAGACCGGCTCCTTGGGAAGGCGCGGCGCCGGGCACATCATCCGGCAAAGCGCGCGCCCGGCCTCGAACTGGCTTTCCCCAGGAATCCCCTTGCGCGCCACGATCCGGCAGAGTTCCACCTTGCGGCCGCCAAGCCGCACGGGCCGGCGCCCGGCCCTGACGTCGAGGACGAGTTTCACCGAATCGCGCGAAAGCCACCACGCGGCGAACGCGGCCGGCTGCACCATCACGCCGTATCCGTCGGTCCGCGTCCCGTCGGTCGCCAGGCAGTACCACGGCGCCGGGCGCCGCGGATCCACGC
Organism: uncultured bacterium; assembly: GCA_902799715.1. GTDB lineage: Bacteria > Verrucomicrobiota > Kiritimatiellia > RFP12 > UBA1067 > CADCBS01. Next base: position 12,428 of record CADCBS010000043.1, read on the forward strand.
CCGACCATCCGGCTGTGCCGTAGCACCGCTCCCAGTCGCCCCCGAACATCTTCGTCGCGCCCGAAAGGTCGCATTTCCACGAAAGCTCCACCTTGGACACAAGCCCCGTGGACTGCAGGAACACCGTGCCGTCCGCGAGAAGCGCGGCCTCTCCGGAACCTTTCCTTCCGTCCACGGATATCTCCGCCGCGCCGATGCTTGCAACGAACGCCATCTCCGCCGCGGCCGGAAGCGCGGCGAGCGCAAGCGCCGCCGCACCCGCAAATACCGATTTCGCCATGACCCCTCCCTTTGTCCGTGTTTCGCGCGGCCGTCGCGCGCATTCGCCGGAACGCGCGGCCCGCTCTTCGCGGCGGCCCGGAGCAATTCTACCATTCCGGTGGCGCAAAGTCCATAACATAAGCGCCCCTTCGCGGTGGAACCGCGGCAGGGGCGCCGCAGGGGCCGGACGCCCCCGTCGCATGCAGGCCGCAGGCTACTGCACCGCCACGCGGACGCGGAAGAAGGCGAGCGTCTCGTTCTCGCCCAGGGCGCTGGCGAACGTCACGGTGCCCGACTGCACGGGCCGCCCGTCCCCGACCTGGCTCCACGACGCGCCGTCGCCGGACCGGTCAAGATACGCCACCACCGTGGCGCCGGAACCGCTGGGAACGTCGAGGTTCGCGGTTATCGCGAATCCGCCCTCCGCCGGCTGCGTTTCGTCCGCCTTGCACACCACAACCGACCGCGCATCGGCCGGATCCAGCCCTATGCAGTAGCTCTTCCAGCGCGGAATGCCGTTCGCGCCGGCCGCTTCCATCCATTCCTGGAGCGCCGTTTCCTGGACGGTGCCGAAGGCCGGGCAGTTCGAGAACAGCCATTCGCCAGGGACATCGATGTTCTTGTTTTCGCTTATGCGTATCATGAAGCCCGGCTTCGGCTTCAGCTTTATGCCGTTGTCGTCGCGCTCGAACGTCCAGCCGTACGACGCGGTGTCTTCGTCCGGCACGAACGTCACGCTGTCCGCCGGCTTCGCCGACGCCGCCCAGGTCACCACGTACTGGTTGTCCGACACCGCGATCGCCTTGCGGTCCGCGCGCTGCGAAAGGTCTATCGTCACCGTCGCCCCGCCGGCGAACGACACGGTCTTCGACCCGCTCGTGAACGCCGACGTGGTGTCCCACGCACCGGTGCGCGCGTTCAGGTCGATCGTCGATCCGTCCTGCATCTGGCATCCATAGAATTTGTCCGTGACAGGCTTGAACGTTCCGGTCACCGACATCTTCGCGCTGTTGTAGTTGTATGCGCTGTTGCCGTTGTAGAGCGAAGTGTAGTTCTTGACCGTCAGCGGCTGCCCCATGTTGATCGCGCAGCCGAGTTCCAGCGTGGCATTCGACATGTCGGTAGCGGTGACGGCGTTCCCGAGCGTGCCTTCGCCGGAGACGGCGAACACGCCGTTCGTGATGCGGGAACTGCGCAGATGCAAAGCCTTGCCGGCCGCAATCGTCGCGTTGAGTGTGTACCCGCCGAGGTTCGTGTCGCCTTTGCCGTTGCTGTCGCCGAAGACCGTGGTGCAGCTGATGTCGAGCGAGGAATCCGCCGTGAGCGCGCCTACGCCGGAGCCGCCCCAGGTCGTATGCGTCATGTCCTTGCACGTGTTCGCGAAGGTTCCGCCGGCGAGGACGGTCTTCGAGCGCCATGCGTATTCGCCGCGTATGTCGAACACCGCCCCTTCCGACACTATTATCTTGGACACGTAGAGCTTTGCGGCTTCGTCGAAGGTCGCTACACCGAAGCATTGGAACCCGTCGCCGGTATGGCTGTCGTTGTCGCCGGAATTGTCCGGCGGCCGGGCCGTCCCTTCAAGGACGTACGTATTGCCGGTGTACGTCTGCGCCTTGTTCGAAACGAACACCCCTTTGCCCGTCTTGCGGAGGTGCATGTTGCCGGCTATGGCGATGCTGCTGTTCGTGAAGGTGTCGCCCTCTTTGACATATATTTCGAGCGTGCCGGTTTCGCCTTCCGCAAGGCTCGTCACCGTGGCCGTGCCGCTTTCGGCGGCGATTCCCGCCGTTTTCAGCACGTGGCCCGCCGTGTCGATCGTCGTGCCGGAGGGGAGCGCCACCGTGCCGAGCGCGCTCCAGTCGCAGTCGGCGCCGAGCGCGATCGGCGTGTCGAACCGCACCCCGAACCACGGGAACGCCGTCGTCCCTTCCGGGATGCTGAACGTGGTCGTGCCGTCCACCACCACGGTGGAATAGCTCTGCGGAACGACATTCCCCAAAGAATCCCCGTCGGCGTTGTAGCCGTTCCAGTTGAGCGGATCGAGGAGGTTTCCAGTGTCGCCGCCGCCGGTCCAGCGGACGTAGATCGGCGACGACACGTCTCCCCAGTACCATGTCAGGCGCACGGGCGCGCCGGCCGTGTACGTGTAGGAGCCGCCCGCCGCGCGCACCGGTTCGCTCCACGCGCTGCCGTCCCAGGTTTCGACCGAGTGGCGAGGAGCGAATGTGACGCCGTTTATTTCGATGCTCTCCGCGGTGAAAGTCCACTCGCCGTCGACCTCGTATTCGCCGGCGGCGACCGATATCGGCGCGACATCGACCCCGGCCGGAAGGTCGCACGTGATTTCGATGTTCCTGTAGTCCGTGAAGTTGCCGCGGTAGCGGATTTCGTCGACCTTCCTGTTCTGGAAGAGCTCCGCTTCCGTGAGCGCCCTGTTGTACAGGCGAAACGCGTTGTACGTGCCGTTCATCGATCGGCTCGAAACGTCATTCCCGATGTATGTGGATTTCGTCGAAGGTCCGCCTATCGCCACCTGCGTGAGCGGGAAGCCTACATCCCTGTCGCGCACGAAAGTGTTCTCTATGGCTGTTCCCTGGAAAAGCGAAACCGCCGAGGGCGTCATCACCTGGGTGATGTACTGTCCGCCCCAGTTCGCGAGCGTCGGGTTCCCGCTTATGACCCATAAGCTGTATTTCGCCTCGAGCCTTCCGTAGTTGGTGCCGCCGTACTTGCGCGTGAAGAACCCGTAATCACTGCCCTGACCGCTGTACGGATAGCCGACGCTGAAGAATGTCGGGAAGTCCTTCGACTGGCCGGACGTGGCGCCGGTCAAAACCGCCTGGACGGTGTTTTCGTTCCCGAGTTCGATTTCCTCCTGCGTCTCCATGGCATTGGATTCGCCCGCGTTGAAAGTGCGCGCGTTCGCAGCCCAGTGGTTCCTCTGCTGATTGCGGTCTTTGACTTTGGACTCCATCGCCACGTCGCGGTAGGAAAGGTCGCGCCAGAAAAGGCTCTGGCCCGTGTGCGTAACGCCATTGCCCTCGGCGCGGATGTTGCAGATGCCGTCGTAGTTCGCCACGAGACCCTGCTGCACGTAGTCGGCCGTCGTGTAGTCGGCGGCGGTGCGCAGGCCGCTCTGGATCGTCCACAGCCACGTGATGCGGCGGTTCGCCGCGCCGTCCGTCCCCGAAACCGCCACAGAACGCGCGTCCGCCGTCACGACGGGATTCTCCCACATCCTCTTCGCGGCGTTCCACGTTTCCGTGCGGTAGCCCGCGCAGGCATACGTCACGGTCCCGACGGTCACCGTCTCTTCCGCTGTGAACGTCTTGGAGGCCGTGCCGCGCACGAGCCAGCACCCGGCGTCCGCAGGCTTGATGGCGGGGACTTCGGAGACGACTTCCACGAGGTCCGTTCCGGTGGAGTGCCCCGCGCCCGCGTAGAAGCGGCAATGGTCGATTTCCATGTTGTGCTTGATTTCGGTCTCCGTCAGCACGCGGTCGTATATGCGGAAGGCGTGGACGATGCCTATGAGGGCGCGGGGATCGCGATTGCCCCCCGTCTGCCCCGCGCCCACGGCCCACCTGTGGGTTCCAATCACGCTGTGCGCCGAACCCGGATCCCCCCATAACGCCTTTTCCGTCTGCGAGGCGCTGATTTTGTCATAGTCCAAAAGACAGTTCAAGAACCGCCCGTCCCAGGGCTGCACCTCCGCGCCTTTGCCAGTGATGTTCGACGCATTGAACCAGATCCGGTTTCCGCAATTCCCGTAATCGTTGCCGTTCATGTACACATAGGTGTTGAAGCCGTCGCCGTTCTGGTACCTTGTGAACAGGTGCGGCCACTTCTTCGTCTGGATGCCTTCGTTGTAGTCGGCGACGATCTGGAATACCGCCTGGTGGTTCAGCGAAATACTGTTATTGGAAAGGAACCAGCAATTGCCGTCGAAATCGTAGCCTTTGTCCGTCCACTTTTCGGGATGCGCCGTGCCCCATGTCTGTCTCGACGCGTCTACCCCCGAAACAAGGTCTTTCCATCCAGACGAATTGGTGGCGTGGTCCGCCGCAAGGCCGGCGTTGCGTATGCCGTCCAGATGGTAGACGAGGCCGCCCTGTATGTAGTCGTCCGCATCGAGTTTTTTGACGCCGTCCTTGAGCCGCCAGTTCCATGTTATGCGCGCGCGCGTCCCGGCCGCGCCGATGTCGTCCACAGCCACCGACGCACCGGCGGATTCAGCCGTGACATCCCATGTCTGCTTCGCGGAATCGTAGATTTCCACTTTGTATCCCACAGGCTCGTAGACAAGGCCGCCGACCGTCACGCCCGCCGCCGGCGCGGTGAACGTATAGCCGGCGTCGACCTCGTGCGTGCCGTTCGCCTCCGTGCCCTGCGCGCCCGCCGTGTTGGACGCCACGTCGATGGTGTAGTCCGCCGCATGGGCGATTCCGCCCGCCGCCAAAGCGGCGACTGCCGCAAGAACTCCGCACGCCCGCGCTGCGCGGCGGGAAACTACTGTTTCTACATCCGGTTTGCAGTTCATGTTCTCACTCCTTCGGTATCGACTTTTGGCCCAATAAGACTTGGGATGCAGGAAGTATAATCCGCCCCCCCCCCGTTAGGCAAGGCTAATTTACATGCAACCGGAATTTTTTTCAAAATCCGGCCCAGGCCGGAATCTGTCGCATCGCGCCTTTATGACGCTGCGGGACAGACGCGCCGATGCTTGAAATGGACGGCGGCTCCGCCGCCGCCTATGAAATCTGATTGCGAATGTTCCTATATTCGACATTCGACATCCGACTTCCGACATCCGGCATCTGGTATTCGACTTCCGGTTTCCGGTTTCAACCGCAGTCCAACAATAAAATTTCCTGCTTCACCGCCAAAATAAGATTACGGTGCGTATGAAATCCAACCACCCGGCCAAACCAGAAATAAGATTACGGTGCGTATGAAATCCTATTCCGGCGGCTCCATTGGAAATTGGAACTGGATACTGGCAACATTTCCACACTGGCAACATTCCCCCTGTCCCAACGCGCCGCCAGCGCGCCGCGGCGGCTTGTGGACAAGCCGCCCTACCGGTCCACCGCATCATGGTAGGGCGCGTTGTCCCAACGCGCCGCGGCGGATGTCCGACACGGGCTGTCGAATGTCGGATGTCGGATGTCAAAACCTTCAAGCAAGATTCCTTACGCGCGGAGACGGCCCCTCTGCATTCTCGGCCTCTCCGCGCCTCTGCGTGAGACCAAACACAAAATAAGATTACGGTGCGTATGAAATCCTATTCCGCCGGTTCCATTGGAAATTGGACTTGGATACCGGCAATGTTTTGGGACTTCAAAGAATTTTGTGGATGGAGTTGCGCTACGCGCGACCACGAACCCGGCGGCATGGCGAATCGCCTGTCGGCGATTGGCGTCGTCGAT
>CADCBS010000044.1 GCA_902799715.1 uncultured bacterium
CTATCCAAGAAAGGACGAAACTATGAAACTGTTCGGTCTGCTTCCCAAATGTCTCGGTAATATCTTCAATGGGGTGTCTCATTTCGCTTGCAATTCACGGTTTCAAAACTGACGGACGGCGGGGTGTATGATGTAACCTATCGCCGGCATGCGTGTACACAGGGCAAACCGATTCAACAGTCAGGCGATCCAGCAAAGGAACAAGAAAATGATAAATGCCGTAAACGAACAGTTCAGCAGATTCGTCAGCTTCGCCCGGGAAAGAGTCCAGGCAGGCAAGGAGAAGGCCATCGCTTCGAAGGGCGATGTCATGGCCGCCGCCGGCACTACGCTGGAAGAGCGCAAAATCGCCGTGTCCGGCAAGCTCGACTGGGTGAGCCTCAGCATCTTCCGCGGAAAAGGCGCGCAGCGCTCCAACAACGAAGTGCGGGACATGTTCAGGAAGGCTGTCGCGGACATGTTCGGCGGGGAGAACAACATCCCCGGCGCTGTCAGGGACGCGATGCTTCTCAAGGACTACGGGTGCGGCAAGCCCCTCACCGCGCGCCGCATCCTCGCGGTCAAGGAGGCGATCGACAGTCTCGATCGCGGCAACGCCTTCGACAAGGCGAACGACCCCGACGGCAAACTCGCCGACAAGGCCTTCGCCGCCGGCTACACGCGCCTCGACTTCGGAAAGCTCAACACTGCGGCCAACCTGCTCGCGAAGATGCGGCACACGGGCCTGCACGATGCGATGGAGGAAGTCCTCGAAAAGGGATCCGCCGCCAACCGCACCATGCACGCTGGTTCGGTCTACATGAAGGATGCAAAGTCGTTCGCAAGCGGCTACGACAGGTTCCAGCGCATCGCCGGCGACGCCGCGCGGAACCGCGAGGTCGTGGAACTCTGCGGATCCGAGGCTTCGGCCGGAGGCCTTTCAGAAGTGGCGGAAAACCTTGCATACAGATTCGGCAACCTCCTCAACGAAGCGGAAACGCTCCGCGCCGCCGCGCATCTGCCCGAGGCCGTCCTCGCCAGCCTGCGCGAAGCCACCGCCGGCATTGCGGAAGAGATGGGGCAGATCGCGGAAGGAATCCGCGACAAGACGATCGACGGCAGGGAGGCGATATACAAGCGGCTCTTCAACAACCAGAACGTCATCGACCTCAACAACGTCGTGCAGTCGACCGTGGCGAAAATCCCGGAAAAGAGCAGGCGCGATCCGGCCGTGGCGGAGTTCGTGCAGCACATAATCCATGTCGCCAAGGAAGCGACGGTCGAATACGACAAACTCGCCGGAGCCGGCAAGACCGCAATCGCGCGCGACATGGCCGGCCGCGCCAAGAGCATGCTCAGCGCCGCCGCAAACGAGGCCGCGATGTCGGGCAAAGGGCCGTGCGCCATCCCCGACGAAATCATGGACACCATCGGCGAGTTCCTCGAATCCGAGCCGTTCGGCAACTTCAAGAAAGTCGAACAGTTCTGCGCCAATCTCGAGAAGTACGGGGATTCCGCCCTCCGCTTCGACGACGCGCAGAAGAAAGAACTCAAGGAGCTGATCGACAATCACTTCGGCGCCGGGCCCAAGGCCGACAAGATACTCAAGGAGTTCGTGGACAAGTTCGAAACTTCGTTCTTCGCGGACCAGCTGCATTCCCCCGGCAAATTCGGGGAACGCAAACCCGCGAATCCGGAAATCGTCCTCAACCACTTCAAGAACAATCCCGCGTCGCTGGTCGCGTTCGATCCGGGCTTCAAGCTCGATACGGACGAAGATGCGGCGACTCTCAAAACCGCCGTCGCGAACCAGCTCACCGCCGGATTCAACAAGAGGCTCGCGGAAAAGGACACCTTCACGAGCCTTTCCTCCGGCCTGATGCCGCAGTCCGTGCGCGAATACGACGTCGGCTATGTGACGTTCAACGGCCGGAACATCCCCAACGCGCAGCTCGGCACGACCTTCCCGCAGCTCAGCGCCGATTCCCAGAATCCGCAGCGCAAGGGCTTCGCGGAGTTCCTGGAGAAGACGTTCGACGCGAACCACAAGAAGATCCGCCAGTTCGTGTCGCTGGCCTGCAGCATGGCCGACGGGTTCGGAGGGGCGTTCGACGCCTTGATAGACGAAGGCGGCGGCAATGTCAAGACCAAAGGGGCCGCGCGCAGGGAGTGTTCCGCCAACGGCACCATATTCGTGTCGGCTGACCGTCTGCCGGACGACAACTACAACATCGAGATCCAGGACAACGGAGACGTGAAGATCACGCTCACGCGCCGCGTCAGGAACAAGATCTGCAGCATCGTGGACGACAAAGGCGTATACGTGCCGAGACTCCTTCGCCAGTCCCCCGACGATCTGGTCACGGCGGGAGACGTCAAGATAACCGCCACGATGACGATCAAGAACTCCACCGACGCGGAACTCGGCGATGCGATGCCGGAATTCGCCATCGGCGACATCAGGCAGGAGGAGGTGTGATCCGCCCGCGAGGGGCGGGTCGCCGTCACCGCGCCGTCATCGCCGCAAAGTAGTCGCGCACGCGCGTGACGTTTTGCGGCACCGGCGCGGTCGAAAGCCAGCAGGCGAGCGAGTCTTCGTCGTCCGGGTCGTACCCGTGCATTCCGTTCAGCGGCTTGGAGCCCATGTCGCCCGGGCAGAACTGCACGCCGGGATCGGCCAGGAAGATGTCGTCGCCGAACTTGCCGTCCTCGCGCCACACGCCGTGGCGCTCCATCTCCTCGCGCGTAAGCCAGTGTCCGCGGAAGCCCTGGAGCGCCCTCTTGGCGGCCTCCTTCACGTCGCGCTTCCACCAGAACCGCGCCATGGTGGAATCGACCACCCATGCGCAGTCCACGCCCCACTCCAGCCCGGCGCGCGACATGGCGGCCTGGACGTCCTCGGTGCCGCGCAGCGGCGTCATGCCGTGGTCGGAGAACACGGTAAGCTCGAAATCGCCGCCTGCCGAGACGAGCGCGTCGTACAGGCTCTTCACCGATTCGGCGTAGGCGGCGACGCGCGGCGCCAGCACGCCGTCGTTTCCTACCGCGTCGTGCTGGAGCGCGTCGAACGCCGCCGAATACACGAAGGCGCGGTCGACGGCGCCTTTGGCGAACAGGTCGCGCGCGACCGCGAAGTTCTGCTCCTCCGGAAGCCGCCAGTCGGATATGTGCCAGCGCAGGCCCTGCGCGTCCCACGTGTCGGCCAGGTTCGCCACGGGCGCGAGTCCGCCCTTGGCGAAAAGGTCCCGCTTTTCGCAATAGTCGAGCGACGGCAGCCGTTCTATCGGCACTCCGTAGAGCTGGAAATAGCCGGTGAAGCCGTAGAGCCGCTTTACGAGCTTCGACAGCTGCGCGCGCACCCGGCCGCGCCGCCAGAAGCCGCGCGGGCGCAGGAACGGCGCCAGATAGCGCATCTTGCGGAACGGGCTCGACGAAGGCGCGTAGTCGTAGAACGCCAGATGCCCGTGCACCGCGGGCGTGACGCCTGAAAGTATGGTCGGGATCGCGGTGCAGCTGTAGCCGAACTGCATCTGTATCGCCCGCCTGTTCGGCAGAAGGTCGCGCAGGAAGCCGTACTTCTCGGCCTGTTTCCATCCAAGCGCGTCCACGAAAACGTAGATCTTCTTTTTCATAGTGGTATGCCAGACAATGTCAAGTGTCAGGGCCGCCGTGCCGGTTCGCCGTCGCGCCGTCAGCAGGCGTCGAGAGCGCGCGCGAGCGCGTCGATGTCGCCGGGCGGGACGAGCACCGCCTTGCCGCCGCACGCCTCGCGCAGGCCGCCGATGTCGAAAGCCACGATCTTCTTCCCGAGCGCGGCGGCCTCCGCCGCCACAAGGCCGTAAGGCTCCTGCCAGAAGCTCGGGACCGCCACGCAGCGCGCCGCCGCCATCCAGTCGCGCGGGTTCTCCCGCCATCCGCGCCATCTTACGCGGCCGGCCACGCCGAGGTCCGCGGCCATCTTCTTCAAGGCAGCCTCCATGTTGCCGGATCCAACGACGTCGAGCGTCCGCGCGCGTTCCATGCGCGCCATCGCCTGCAGGAGCAGCTGCACGCCTTTTCCGCGTATCAGCTGCCCGGCGAAGAGGATGTCCACCGGCTCCGGCGGCTTGAAGTCCGGCGAAAGCGCCGTGCACGGCGGCGGAGGAGTCTCCACCGAAATGCGGTCCGGGGCGAATCCGTTTTCCGCGAGCCGCGTCTTCATGAATTCCGAAATCACCGCGAGGCGCGAAAAACGCGCAAGGGCGCGCTTCAGGCGCCGCTGGGCCAGCACCGCCCCGAGCGCGGCGAACGGCCTGCCGCACAGAGGCGCGCAGAACAGGCACGGCCAGAGTCCGCCGGGACGGCGGCAGTTCCGCCTGAACGGCGTGTACGCATAGCGGCGCGGGCATATCGGATCGTGGTCGTGGACGTAGAAAACGGTTTTTTCCGGCGGGAACTTTTCGATGTCGCCGATGCAGGTGCACTTGTGCACTTCGATCTGCGGATACGGGGAGAAGTCGCGCGGGACGGTGTGGATTATCGCGGCGTCGCGGCCCTGCGCGCGAAGCATTTCCGCGCGGCGCTCCGCGAAAATCTCGATGCCGCCGCGCGCGGAAGCGCTTTCCACGTACAGCAGCGTGACGCCGGGCCTGGCGCACGGCGCTTCCGCCGCCCCTCCCCCGCCTGCGGCGGCCGCGGCGCGCGCGGCGTCCTTCAGCCCGCGCCAGTGCGCGATGCGCTGCACAAGGCGGCGCACTGGCGCCGACGGGATTTCGCCCCATGCGCGGGGACGCGCCGCCAGCCATGCGAAATCGCGAAGCGTTTCGCGCGCGGCGGAGGCGACCGCCCGGGCGAGCGACGGCCTGTCGCCGAATATCGCGGCGTCGGCGGCGCCTTCCCCGCGGAAGCGGCGCGCGAGTTCGCGCAGTGTGTAGTTGTGCGAATGCTCCACGCGCGCGTCCGGGCAGTACGCGATGCGGACGGGGTTGTCCGGGCGGCGCGAGTTCCGCCACGTCCATTCGACGTCCTCCGAGTAGCGGATCGTTTCGCTGAACGGCGTCTCGAGCAGCATCGCGCGCGGCGCGGCCGAGCTGGCGAGGGAGAAGAAGAAGCGCCATTTCGCGTGTTCCGCGCCGTCGCCGAAGGCGCGGGCGGAGTCTTTCGCCACGAGCGCGCGCGCGTCCGGGCGCGGATCCTGGCGGGCGAACGTGAAGACCGGCGCGCCTTTCGCCTGCAGCACCGGGGCCGCCAGCGCGGCGAGCCAGCGCCTGTCTTCCGGCACGGCGTCGGCGTTGTTGAAGACCGCGATCCTCCCCCGTGCGGCGCGGACGAGCGCGTTCAGCGTGCGGCCGGGCATGTACGGGCCGGCGGGGCGTTCCACGAACCGGACCGGGAATTTCTCCGCGATTTCGCGCGTGCCGTCGACTGATCCGTCGTCGCACACTACGACCTCGAACGGGAAATCCGTCTCCTGCTCCAGTATCGCCGCCAGGGTGCGTCCTATGTATTGCGCGTCGTTGCGCGTGCGGACGAGCACGCTCGCGACCGGCGCGTCATTTGCGTTTTCCTGCATGTCTGCGTTTCGCCTTCCCTTTCGCCGGGGATCCGCCCTTCAGTTCCGCTATCTGGTCGCGCAGGTACGCGGCCCTTTCGAATTCGAGCGCGTCGGCGGCTTCCAGCATCTCCCGCTGCAGCGCGGAAATCGTCTCGCCGACGTCGTATCCGGCGGCGTCTTCCGCCGCGGAGGCGAAAAGGCGCGGCGCGTCCTTGCGCGCGTCGGTGTAGACGTACACGGATTCGTTCACGGCGCGCTTGGCGGAATGCGGCGTGATGCCGTGCTCCCTGTTCCATGCGATCTGCTTCGCGCGGTGGCGCTCCGTGATCTCCACGAGCGTGCGTATGGCGTCGGTCTCGCGGTCGGCGTAGAGTATCGCCCTCCCGTCCACGTGGCGCGCCGTGCGGCCCGCCGTCTGGACGAGCGAAGTGGCCGAGCGCAGGAAGCCTTCCTTGTCGGCGTCGAGTATCGCCACCAGGGCGACTTCGGGGAAGTCGAGCCCCTCGCGCAGCAGGTTTATGCCCACCAGGCAGTCGAATTCGCCCTTGCGCAGGCGGCCGAGGATCGCGACGCGCTCGATGGCGTCGATGCCGGAGTGCAGGTATTCCACGCGCAGGCCCGTTTCGCGCAGGTAGTCGGTCAGGTCTTCCGCGGATTTCTTCGTGAGAGTGGTGACGAGCGTGCGGTCGCCGCGCTCCGCGGTCCGGCGCACTTCCTCGATCAAGTCGTCGATCTGGTTTGCGAGCGGGCGTATCTCCACCGGCGGATCGAGCAGCCCCGTCGGGCGGATCACCTGTTCGGCCACGGTGGTGGAGACGGAGTATTCATACTCCCCCGGCGTGGCCGAGGCGAAGACCACCTGCCCCACGCGGGAGTCGAACTCCTCGAACGTGAGCGGGCGGTTGTCCTTCGCCGAAGGCAGGCGGAAGCCGTAGTCGACGAGTTTCGACTTCCGCGCCTGGTCGCCGTTGTACATGGCGCGCAGCTGCGGCACGGCCACGTGGGATTCGTCGATGATCGTCAGGAAGTCCGGCGGGAAATAGTCGAGCAGACACTGCGGCGGGGTCCCGGGCGCGCGCCCGGAAAGCGGCCTCGAATAGTTCTCTATGCCGTTGCAGTACCCGAGCTGGCGCATCATCTCCACGTCGTAGCAGGTGCGTTCGCGTATGCGCTGCGCCTCGATCAGCTTGCCGCGCGACTCGAACCATTCCAGGCGCTCTTTCAGCTCCTCCTCGATGCGGGCGAATCCGGCCTCCATCTTTTCGCGCGGAAGGACGAACTGCTTCGCCGGCGTCACCACGAACGCGGGATGCCGCACGCCCGGCTTGAAGTCCGGCACCGAGAGCGTGCGGATGGATTCTATCTCGTCGCCGAAGAACTCCACGCGCACGCCGTCCGCCGCGTACGCCGGGAAGATGTCGACCGTGTCGCCGCGCACGCGGAAGTTCCCGGGCGCGGCCTCGATGTCGTTGCGCGCGTACTGCGCGGCCACGAGGCGCGAAATCAGCGCCTCGCGCCCGGAATCGTCGCCCAGCTCGATCTTCACCGCGAGGTCGCGGTACTCGTCCGGCTCGCCCAGGCCGTATATGCACGACACGGACGCGACCACTATCACGTCGCGCCTGCCGATCAGCGCATTCGTGGCGCCCAGCCGGTAGCGTTCTATCTCGTCGTTTATCGCGGCGTCCTTTTCGATGTACGTGTCGGTCTGCGGGATGTACGCCTCGGGCTGGTAGTAGTCGTAGTAGGAGATGAAGTATTCGACGGCGTTTTCCGGGAAGAAGGATTTCAGCTCGGCGAAAAGCTGCGCCGCGAGGGTCTTGTTGTGCGAAAGCACGAGCGTCGGCCTTCCGGCGGCCTGTATCAGGTTCGCCATCGTGAAGGTCTTGCCGGAGCCGGTTACGCCCTGCAGTATCGCGCGGCGCTCGCCGGCGCGCAGGGCGGCGGCGAGCTTTTCGATAGCGGCGGGCTGGTCGCCCGTCGGCTCGAAGGGCGATTTCAGGCGGAAAAGAGGATCCATCGCAGTGCCCAGGCGGCTCCATGGACTGTTCCGGCGCCGGCGTCCGTCGCCGGGAACGCCGTCGCCGCGGCTATCCCCGCGGCGTTGTACGCGGCGTGCATCGCGACCGGCGCGGCGAGCGATCCGCTCTTGGCGAAAAGCCGCGCCTGGACGATGCCGAAAACGAGAAGCGGCGCGAAGGCGGAGGCGCTGCGGTGCGCGGCGGCGAACAGGAAGGCGGACGCGAACGCGGCGAACGCGAACGACGACATCTTTTCGAGGCCGCGGAACATCACGCCGCGGAAGAACAGCTCCTCCGCAAGCGGCGCCGCCAGCACCGCGATGCACGCCACCGCGGCGCGCAGGCCCGCGCCGCATCCGGGGTGGGAAAGAAGGAGCACGGCGTTCTGCGCCGGCGGTTCCGCCCCGGCCGCCGCCTCGAACGCCCACGACGACGCGGCCGCGGCCGCGGCGCACGCGCAGAACACGGGGAGCGCCCACGCCGCGCCGCGCGCGGTTTCGCGCCAGAACCCTTCGCGGCGGAACCATCCGCACCGCACCCCCCGCCTGCGCAGGTCGAGGAATACGGCCGCGGCGAAAACAGCCATCGGCCCGGCCGAGAGCGCGGCGCCGAGAAGCAGCCCCGCCGGCGACGGCAGGACGCCCCGCCATGAGGATGAAAACAGCGCGTCGCCGAAGCCCGGAAGGACGGCCGCGCAGATGGCGAAAGCGGCGGCGGCCGCGTGCAGCGGCGTCGCGCCGCCGCTCGGCAGCGCTTTCGCCTCCGTGTCCGTCATTGCGCGGACTTCGCCTCGCCGTCCGTCCCGCGTATCTTTATGTGGAGTTCGCGGAGCTGCTGCTCCGTCACGTAGTTCGGCGCGCCCATCAGAAGGTCCTGCGCCTTCTGGTTCATCGGGAACGCGATCACTTCGCGGATGTTGGGCGTATCGGTCAGGAGCATGACCATGCGGTCCACCCCGGGGGCGATGCCGCCGTGCGGCGGCGCGCCGAACTGGAACGCGCGGTGGAGGGCGCCGAACTTTTTCACGACGTCGTCCTTCGTGTATCCCGCGATCTCGAAGGCTTTGTACATGACTTCGACCTGGTGGTTGCGGATCGCGCCGGAGGACAGCTCGATTCCGTTGCACACCACGTCGTACTGGTACGCTTCGATCTCGAGGGGGTTCTTGGTCTCCAGCGCCTCGAGCCCGCCCTGCGGCATCGAGAACGGGTTGTGCGAGAATATGATCTTGCCCGTCTCGGGGTCTTTCTCGAAGAACGGGAAGTCCACGATCCAGCAGAACTTGTAGCAGTTCTTCTCGCGGATGTCGTTCGTCATGTGGTCCGCGATGTCGGTCCTGACGAGCCCGGAAAGCCTGTGGCATTCGTCTGTCGGCGCCGCCATGAAGAACAGCGCGTCGCCCGGCTCCATGCCGGCGATCTTCTTCATCTCCTCGAGCTGTCCGGCGGAGAGGAATTTTGCTATCGGGCCTTTGAGCTCCCCTTCCTTCGTCCAGGAGATGTAGCCCAGACCCTTGCCGCCGTTCTCTTTCACGAACGCCTCGCGCTTGTCGAACCAGGTCCTCGTTTCCACGCCGACGATGCCCTTGACGAGAAGCCCCTTTACGAGCCCGCCGTTCGCCACGCACGCGGCGAACGCCTTGAAGTCGGCCTTCGCGAAGAAGTCCGACATGTCGATCCACTTGAGCGGGTTGCGGAGGTCGGGCTTGTCCGAGCCGTACGTCATCATCGCGTCGCGGTATTTGATGCGCGGCCACGGCGCCTCGTTGCACGACCACGCCGAGAACTTCTTGAACGTCTTGCCGACCACGTCCTCCACGACAGCGAAGATCTCGTCCTGCGTGACGTAGCTCATCTCGATGTCCATCTGGTAGAACTCGCCGGGGCTGCGGTCGGCGCGCGCCGCCTCGTCGCGGAAGCACGGCGCGATCTGGAAGTATTTGTCGAAGCCGGAGACCATGAGGAGCTGCTTGAACATCTGCGGCGCCTGCGGAAGGGCGTAGAACTGTCCGCGGTGGATGCGGCTCGGCACGAGGTAGTCGCGCGCGCCTTCGGGCGAGCTGGCCGTCAGGATAGGCGTCTGGAACTCGTTGAAGCCCTTCTCCCACATCTGTTCGCGCAGGAAGCGGATCACCTGGCTCCTGAGCACGATGTTCCTGTGCAGCTTCTCGCGGCGGAGGTCGAGGAAGCGGTACTGCAGACGCACGTCTTCCGACTCGTCCGCCTTTTCGTCGGGAATGTAGAGGGGCGTCACCTGCGAGGGCGATTCCATGACGAGTTCGTTCGCCTCGATCTCGATTTCGCCCGTGGGAAGCTCCGGGTTGACCGTGTCGGGGGTCCTGGGCTTTACTTCGCCGGTGACCGTCACGACGCTTTCGAGATGGGCCTTTTCCACGGTGCCGAAGAACGGGCGCGACGGGTGCACCACGACCTGCGTGATGCCATAGTGGTCGCGCAAGTCGACGAAAAGTATTCCGCCGTGGTCGCGCAGGCGGAATATCCATCCGGACAGGCGTACGGTCTTGCCGGCGTCTGCGGCGCGAAGCTGGTTGCAGGTATGGGTGCGGTACGGATGCATTTCCATTGTTTTTCTTTCCTGTTGTGCGCCGGACTCCGCCGTCCTTTCCGTGCGGTCCCCCGGTGCGGAGTGGAAGTTTACCACAAAAGGGCGTCCGTGTGTGAAAATGCCGCAACCGCTTTCACGGATTCCGCATCCCGCGAGACGCGACGGAGCACGCCCCTCCCCCAGATGCGGAATCTCTGTCTCTGTCGTCGCTGAACGCAATTTGACACGGCCGAATGCGTATAGTAAACTCTGCGCAACGCTCTTTGACATACCGTCCGGCAAGGATGCCGGGCGGACCGGTCGCCACCGATGGAGGGCGCGGTTTGACCTCAAACCGCAGCCAAAAAGGCATGGCGCGTGTCCCCAACGCGCCGTTTGAAAAATGGTAGGGCGCGTTGTCCCCAACGCGCCGCCCACCACCGGAAGTGCGACACAGAGTCCTCCCCCGCCGCAAACGCGGCTGCGGAGGGCGATTCCTCCAAAACGGCGAAAGCCGCGAACGAGGGGACGTACGCAATCTTGCGTATTTGGCTTTGAGTGAAAACGACCAAATCTTCATACAGAAGCTGAATATGTGAGATACGTTGCGTGTGCAAGTCACACGTGGCGTGTCTTCTATTCATGTTTCTGTAAAGGCGCTTGGTCGTGCCTCACTCAAGACATGGATTTACAGGCACGCCACTCTTCTTTTCCGCGCCAAGGGTGTCAACGTGCAAACCGTCGGCGCGGAAGAAGGCATGATAGACATGGTACACGGAATAGGAACGCCGTATGCAGGAAATCCGCACGAAAGGCTTGACGATGGGGAAGTCATATCGACAGCAACTCCGAGTCGTGGATTCCTACACAAAGAACTGAAAATGGCGACTGGAGTCGGTGAGGAGGGTAAGGAGATTCGTTCAGCGAGGCTATCGTCCTGTTTCATTGCGTACCTCGACATACTTGGTTTTAAGGAAGTCGTCAAACGAACTTCTTTCGAACAGTTGAAAAGTATTGTTGATGATTTTACGTTGGAATT
Source organism: uncultured bacterium (assembly GCA_902799715.1). Classification (GTDB taxonomy): domain Bacteria; phylum Verrucomicrobiota; class Kiritimatiellia; order RFP12; family UBA1067; genus CADCBS01. The sequence goes on from CADCBS010000044.1 coordinate 11,117, forward strand.
CGCAAGAGCCGTTGACGATTCACGGGATATCAAGACCGACGCGGGAAATGTTGTTACAAAAATCTCATTGGAGAATATAAAAGTCCGGATAGTGTCGGATTCAATTTGTGTTTGGACAGAGAACGATGACCGACTCAATCAGTTCGACAACTTGCTCCATATTGTGAATGCAATGCTTGATAGCGGTGTTAAACATGGGTTGCCGCTGAGGGGGTGTGTTAATTATGGGGAACTTTTTTCAGGCAAAATTGAAATGCCCGACGATGTTACGTTAGATTGCTCTTTTGACAATAGTTCAGCTGTTTATGGGCGTGCCCTGGTTGAAGCGTATGAGTTGGAAGGGCAAATGGACTGGAGTGGAGCGATTTTAACGCCAAAAGCTTGGGCAAAGATTGTCGCCGAGTTTGAAAGATGCAAAGGCGCTGAAAGAGCTATTCGCGCTTCTTCTGCAACATGCGCGGAAGATTGGTTCAATCATTATCCTTACTTTGTTTGGTATGATGTGCCGTTTAAACGTGGCAAAAGAAAGGCTATTGCATTTAACTGGAATTACCGGAGCGGTCATACATTCTCCGAGGAGATGATACGTCGGGCGTTTACGCCGCCACGGTGTGAAAGTTTGGATGAAGGCATAAAGACGAAACTCAATGAGACGGTTCGGTTTTATGAATACACTAAGAGGATCGCAGAGTTGTGCGGTGCCGGATTGGTTAAGAAATTGCCGATTCCGGATATGGCCTACATATTCACTGATTTGCAAAACAATTAATGCACGAAAGGATGTTTAAAATGCGGAGCAGAATTCATACAGGCTTTTGCAAGGGAATCGGTATTGTAGCATCTGTTGCAATATGTGCCGCAATAGGCACACTCAATGCCGCAGTCATAGACATTACGGAAGGATCGACGAGCGGCTACACGATGACGGATGGCAATACATACGTCATTCAGAACTCGGTTTCATTCTCAAACTCCACAGCTGGTGGCAGTGGAATGGCTGTTGCGGACAATGCAACGGTCGTTCTCTATGTCCCCGCAGGTGTCACACTTACTGCGACAGGCGCTAATGGCAGTGGACGAACCGGTGGAGGTGCAGGCATTCGTGTGCCGGAGACGGCTACACTCATCATAACAGGAGACGGAACGGTAAACGCAATCGGTGGCAATGCTGGTAATGGCGGTAATGGGGCAAATGGTGCCAAAGGTGGGAACATAACATGCTCTGGCTCAAATTATGATTACGGAACAGGAACAAGCGGGGAAGGCGGAAATGGAGGCGTTGGTGGTGGTGGTGCTGCTGCTGGTATTGGTGGGAACGGAGGGATAGGAGGTTCAGGTGGGGCTGGTGGAGCTGGAGTCGTTAGGCCAAATATAAGCATTCGTTCCGGGTTTGGCAAAAACGGTTTGGTTGGCAATAATGGAAGCGTGGGAAGTCCTGGAGATAACATGGGTACTTTATTTGTCATAGGTTCCTCTTCCGTGCGGGCAAGTGCCGGGTATGCGGGCAATGGAGGCTTTTGTGGAAGTATAGGTGAATTAACGGTGGCACATAGGTCTAGTAGTTATTGGTTTTGTACCTGTGGTGGCGGCGGCGGTGGTGGCGGTGGCGGTGGCACGACACCATCGTTAAGTATCGGTGGAGGTGGAGCTTCAGGTGGTGGCGGCGCTGGTGGCGGAAGCGGAGCGACATGTGAAAATTACAAGGATTCCTTTACAAATGCACATGGTGGATGTGGTAAAGGTGGTATGTCAAAAAGTGTGAATGGAAGTTCTGGAAGTGAAAGCCAAATATGCAAATTATACTATGGAAGTGTCTATGTTAGTGGCGGAAATGGTGGTGCAGGTGGTGCCGCAGGCGCGGAAGGTGGTGCGGGAACACTTTATGTTTCGCCAACGGCAACTGTTGATGTCGAGAGGGAAAAACTGTCTGCAACAACACATTCTGCCGCGCAGTATACGATAATATTCAATGCCAACGGCGGACAATTTTCGACACCAGTCGAGTCATTGACGGCTACGCTTGGGTGCGAGTTGCCAGACTGCATTCCTACGCCCACAAGACGGGGATATCTGTTTGATGGTTGGAGAACTGCGGGGGATGAAGAATATTACGATACTTCCGGGGCGAAAAGCATTTCTTCTTATCATGCAACAAGCAATGTTGTCCTTTATGCTCAATGGCATTTGGATATGGATAAGGCTGTTCTTACTGACAGTGCTTTTTGGTGCCGCGAGAACGCCGAAACTGGATGGTTTGTTGATTCGGGCGTTGGCGATGATGTGATTCTCCGCAGTGGTCAAATCGGGAACAACACCAACTCGTGGATGGAGACTACAATCGTTGGCCCGGCCTCGTTCTCGTTCGATTGGAAGGTTTCGTGCAATACGCGCGGACACTACTTGGCGTGGTTCATCAACGGCGTGGAGCAGTCGCGCATTCGAGGCGAGGTGGATTGGGCGACGGTTGCCGCCTCCATTCCTGATGGCGAGCATGTCGTGAGGTTTGATTACATTAAGGGATCGACGTCGGCATCCGGGGATGACAAGGGGCAGGTTCGCAACTTCTCCATAAACCCTGTGCGCATAGAGACGGAATCCATGCAGGTCATGTGGGACTGGACGACAAATTACTTTGTGTCGGTTTCTGCGACTGGCTTCGGCACGGCCGACTTTGAAAGCGGCTGGATTGCAGATGGAAGCAATGTTGTCGTTGCCATTGCGCCGTCCATCCATTCCTATTCCATCGCTTTGACCGGCGATACAGAAGGCGCGATTCTTGATGGCACGAATATGATGTTCCAAGTCTGCGGCGCGTCACGGTCGATCACCGTGTCCATCGACGAGGTTAAGCCTCATCTTGTCGTTGTCTCTGCGCAGGGAACATCAACGCCTGCTGTTGGTGATAATCTTTTCAATTCAGATGCGGAGGTGACGGCCTCGGTGACGGCACCCGATCCTGCCGGAGGCGTCCGCGCTATGTGTACTGGCTGGACGGGTACGGGTAGCGTCCCTGCATCTGGCGAAGGGAATTCGGTCACCTTTGTCATTACCGAAGATTCAAGCATTACATGGAATTGGTCAACTGGCTATTGGGTCGAGTTCTCCATCGTCGGCAAGGGAACGACGACGTTTGATGCTCAATGGGTTGCCGAGGGGACGAATCTCGTGATTCCGTTCTCCGTAAACACGCCGTTCTACTCGCTATCGCTTTCGGGAGACTCAGACGGGGCGGTTCTTGGCGATGGCAGCGTAACAGTCCCGATAACGGCTCCTCGTTCGATTGTTCTGAACGTGACTGAATACACATACGAGACGGCTTTGGACGGCAGGCATCTGTCGTGGACCTCGGGCGGCGCTGCGAACTGGATTCCGCAGGGCGAAGTGTCGCATGACGGAAATGACGCCGTGAAAAGCGGCGAAGTGACAGGGGATGACGTCAGTACGCTTTCCACTGTGGTGACGGGGCCGGGTACGCTTGCATGGTGGTGGAAGCTTGAAATGTCAGATTGCGCCGGAGTTGATGTGTTCGTTGACGGGGCGCTTGTCGAGTCTCTTGATGCCGCCTCGGATTGGGTGTCGGCGTCTGCGGATATCGCAGGGGATGGCGACCACACAGTCCGCTTTGAGTTCTGGAACGCCGGGACTGCTGCGGCGATTTCCGACTGCGCCTATCTCGATCAAGTGTCATGGACTCCGGTCGGTGGCATGGTAGACTATACTGTCACGACACCGGAGCCAGTGCCGTATTCGTATTTCGATACGGATTATCCAACACTACTTGCGGAATATGGTGGCGACTACGAAGCCGCGGCGAAAGCGACGGCGGCGAACGGGCGCGACAAGGTTTGGGAGTGCTACGTGGCGGGAATAAGCCCCGTCGATCCGGCGGCGAAGTTCACGGCGAAGATCGAGATGAAGGACGGCGAGCCTGTGGTGGCGTGGGAGCCGGACTTGAACGCCGGCGGCGCCGCGATCCGCGTCTACAAGGTTTACGGCAGCGAGACTCTGGAGAACGGCGGGAGCTGGCAGAATCCGGTAAATCCTCGCCACAGGTTCTTCAAGGTCAAGGTCGAAATGCCTTGAGCGGTTAGGGCGGACGCGGCGACATGTTGGTAGGGCGCGTTGTCCGCAACGCGCCGGATTGAACGCGGCGGCTTGAGGCCAAGCCGCCCTACCAGCGACGTGTTTGGTAGGGCGGCGTTGTCAATCCTGCTGCGATTTCAGGTCGCGGTAGATGCAGTCCATCGTGAACTGGTACCAGGCGTACATCAGCGAGAATTGCAGGCCGTAACGTCCGTCGAGGAAGCCCATCTTCAGGAAATACTGGTATACGAAGCGGGCGAACGGGCGGCACGGGAGCCTGTTGAAAAGCCGCTTCAGCCTGCGCCTGCGCGATATGGCGCCCCCCTCCCCCGCGGCCGCCTGCGCGTCGCCCTCTTTTTCCAGCTGCAGCCGCAGGAGCGCCTCGCGCCGCGCGTAGTCCACATGCTTCGCGAACCAGTCGGCGAGCCCTTTCGTGAAATTGTAGTGGATGTACGGCTCTTTCAAGTATCCGAGCCCGCGCTTCGCGGGGCCTTCCTTCTGGCCGTGGCCCCATCCAACGAACCTGATTTCGCCGAGCTTGTGGAAACGCATCTGGTACACCGGATATCCGCTCGTGCGGCGCAGCCACCTGCCGGCTATCATCACCTTGCAGGCGCAGTAGTAGGCGCTCTTTTCGTCTTTGCGCACGGCTTCTTCGCACTCTTCGCGGAGCGCGGGCGTGAAATGCTCGTCGGCGTCGAGGTCGAACACCCAGCCGTGCTTGAACTCCGCGTTGTCGATCGCGTAGTTGCGCTGGTCGCCGAAGTTGTCGAACTTCCGCGTCAGGATCCGGCATCCGCGCTCTTTCGCTATTTCGACGGTGCGGTCTGTGGAGCCGGAGTCCAGCACCCAGATGTCGTCGCACCACGATATGGAGTCGAGGCAGCCGGGGAGGTTCTTCTCTTCGTTGTACGTGAGTATCAGGATCGAGAACATCGTCACTTCCCCTCGTATCCGCGCGGGCGGGCCTTGTGCGCCTCCCATGCGTCGCGCACTATGGTGTCGATGTCGCTGCGTACCGGGTTCCATCCCATCGTTTCGCGCGCCTTGCGTCCGCTCGCGTAGAGGGCCGGCGGGTCGCCGGGGCGGCGCGGAAGCATTTCGGCGGGGATCGGACGCCCGGTGATCCTGCGGCACGCTTCTACGATCTCCTTGACGGAGACGCCTTTGCCCGTCCCGAGGTTGTACGCGCCCAGCGCCTCTTTCTCAAGGGCGAGGAGGTGCGCGCTCGAAAGGTCTTCGAGATGCACGTAGTCGCGGATGCACGTGCCGTCCGGCGTGGGGTAGTCGCCGCCGAAGATCTTCACGGACTCCGCCTGGCCGAGCGCGACTTTCAGGACGTTCGGGATTATGTGCGTTTCGGGATCGTGGTCCTCGACCATCCCCAGCGCGGCGCCGGCGGCGTTGAAGTAGCGCAGGAACGTCGGGCGGAACCCCTTGGCCTCCTGCAGCCATGTGCACATCTGCTCGAACATCAGCTTCGAGCGCCCGTACGGGTTCGACGGGTTCTGCGGCGTGTCCTCCTCTATGGGGAGGGAGGGCGGCACGCCGTACGTGGCGCACGTGGACGAGAACACCAGCCGGTCGCATCCGGCGGACTGCATGGCGGAAAGCAGGTTCACGCCGCCCTTCACGTTGTTTTCGAAATACATCAGAGGATCGGCCATGCTCTCGCCCACGAGCGCGTATGCCGCGAAATGCAGCACGGCCGAGGGCTTGAAGGCGCGCATGGCGTCCGCTATCGCCGCGGCGTCCCGCAGATCGCCTTCGTAAAGCCGGAATCGCGGGTCGAGATTGCAGCGGTGCCCGCGCTCGAGGTTGTCGAATACGGCTATTTCCGTCCCGCGCTCCGCGAGACGTTTCGCGACGACGGACCCGATGTATCCGCATCCGCCTGTGACCAGCACTTTCTCCATGTCCATAGCAGCCTCCCGCATTGCATGCCGCGGCGCGCGGCGGTCAACGTCCTTCGCTTCCCGTCGCCAGCGAGAAGTTCAATATCCCCGCCGCGCGGCACATGTCGATCACATGCACCACGGCGGCGTATTCCGCCTTGCCGTCGGCGCGCACGAGCACGGGCGTGCCCTTGGCGTAGGCCGACACCTTGGCGAATATGGCGCGCAGTTCCGCGTCGTCACGCTTCGCTCCGTTCACGGACACGGACCCGTCCGCGAGGATGTTCACGACTATCTCCCCGGGCGCCCTGCGCGGCGGGGTTGCGCTGCCGGCCTGCGGCAGCGCAACGGCGATCTCGTTCTCCCACTGGGAGTAGACGGACGTGGCGACGAAAAAGCACAGCAGCAGGAACACCACGTCCATGAGCGCCGTCATCTGGAAGACGGGCGCCGCGGCGCGGGACGTCTTCTTGAACTTCATTTCCTCTCCCCCGCGGGTCTGCTTCCGGCGGCGGAAGACGCGATTCCGTAGGCGGAGGCCAAGTCTTCGCAGGCGGCCTCGAGCAGGGCCACGCGGCGCGCGGCGCGCCTGCGCAGGAACGCGTACGCCGCAAGGACGGGTATGGACAGCGCAAGGCCGAACACCGTGGTGACCAGCGCCTGGGTGACGCCCTGCGCGAGCGCGACCGGCTTTGCCGACGCCATGTCGCCGGCCACGGACCCGAACGCGCGGAACATGCCGAGCACCGTTCCGAGAAGCCCCACAAGCGGCGCTATCGACGCCACGTCGAGAAGATATTCCACCGTCATGTTGAGCCGTTCGGCCACGTGCGCGCCGGCGGATTCCAGCGCGGCCCGCACGCGCGCGCCGCGTTCTTGCGCGGG
>CADCBS010000045.1 GCA_902799715.1 uncultured bacterium
ATCGGCAGGTCTGTAATGCAGAGGCGCCCTGCGCCGGAGTTCGTCTTCGGCGTCGTTTTCCGGCTTCGTCGCAGGCGCGTCTTCCAGATCGTCGCCACGAACGGGCCGGCCGCTTTCCGGCTTCAACTCGCCATCTTCCGGCCGTTTCGTTGGCGCGTCTTCATCGTAGTAATCGTTCATCTTGGCAATCCAATGCACATTGCGCTAAATGTCAGCCCCGATTCTACCAAAACCCCCGCCCCGGCGGAAGTCGAAAATCTCCCCCGGAAGTGAGATTACGGAGCGGATGAAATCTATTTCCGGCCACTGCGACATTTTAGCGCAGTAAGATTACGGTGCGGATGAAATTCTGTTTGAAGGTTTTAACTTCGGACTTCGGACTTCAGACTTCGGAAACCGACCGGCCGGCCGGTGCCTTCCGTTTCAACCTGAAATAAACAAAAACAAACAAAGATAAACAAATATCGACAAACAACAAGCCATATCCAAAATAAGATTACGGTACGTATGAAATCTATTTCCAGCTGTTGCGCCAGTTTGGCTCAATAAGATTACGGTGCGGATGGAATCGTTCGGCCGTGGGGAACGTGTACTTGGCCGCTGGGGAAATTGGCTGTGTAGAACGTCCGTGCCGCCATACTGGAAATTGGAATTGGCTATTGGCAACATTTTCACATTGGCAACATTCCCCGTGTCCCAACGCGCCGCGGCGGATGTCCAATACGGGCTGCCGAATGTCGGATGTCGGATGTCGAAACCTTCAAGCAAGATTTCTCGCGCGCATCGCCATGGCTCCGCAACCGCTCCGTTCTTTCGCCGCACCTGACTGCATTGTGCTATACTCCCGTTCCGGGAGGAAAGAAGCGCTTCGCGCGCGAAATGCCGATATTCCGGAAACGCGGACCGCGGTTCCGGCCGCATCCACGGCCTGGACGGGAACCACCGGACAACCAATGGAAGCGAGGAAACAGGGACATGGATTTCGACAAGGATTTTCTGAAAACGGTACTGTCGGTTCCGTCGGCGTCGCATCGAGAGGAACGGATCAGGGATTTCATTCTGGAATTCGCGAGAACGCGCGCGATCGCCGCGAAGGTGGATCTGGCCGGAAACGTATACCTGACCAAGGGAACGACCGGGACGGGGGAGTACGTTCCGTGCTTCGTCAACCACATGGACACGGTCCACAGGCCCCAGCGCGAATACGTGTTCTGGAACGAGCGGCTGCCAGTGAAGGAACGGCGGAACGCGGAGGGGAAAACCGAATTGTACGTCGATGGCCTTGGAATCGGCGGGGACGACAAGGCCGGAGTCGCGCTGGCGCTGGCGATCATGGACGAGTTGCCGAAGTGCAAAGCCGTGTTCTTCGTTCTGGAGGAGATTTCCATGGCCGGCTCCAACGATATGGATTACAGTTTCCTCGACGACGTTTCGCTGCTCGTCACAATGGACTGCTGGGGGAGGTTGCGCACCGCAAGCGAATGGAGCCAGAACAACGCGAAGATGTTTTCGCAGGAATTCCACGACACCGTGCTCGAGAAAGTGTACGAGAGGCACGGGGTGGAGGTTTTCGACCATCCGGCGAACACAGACGCCTGCAAGCTCATGATGGATAGCGATCTTTGCTGCTGCGTCATCGGCAACGGCGGCTACAATCCGCATGGACAGGACGAATACGTGTGCGTGGAGGATGCGCAAGCGGGCTACAATCTCATACTCGATCTCTGCCGGTCGATAGACGGCCGGCGCGCCTACCGGTTCGCGAAGGAGGAACGCTGCGACTAGGCCGGGCCAGCCAGTCGGCGGCGGGCCGCGACGGACCCGCGCAAAAAGTTCCAAACGGGTTCGCTATTTGGTATAATCCCCGGCATGAAGACTGCGGTGGGCGATTGGCTGTCATTGGACGAAAAACTCAGGCCGGAGTGGGAACGCGAGGCGACCCGGGCCGTCTCCGGAATCTGCGAGGAAACGATAACTGTCGAAGTCGGTCTACCCAATCTCAAGGACGCCCAGAGGGCCTATGAACACAATGAAAACCTTTACGGGACGATAAGCTGGCGCGACGAAAGAGGGCACGCCCACGGCGTATACGAGCTGCTCCCGTTCCACGGTGTGTTCATATTGAACAATCCGGGCAGCCTGCATGCGCAGCTTGCCGTATGGAACTCGTATCTCGAGCCGTTCCCGAAACCGGGGGACGACGGCGGAAACGGGGCAGGGGGCGGTGCGGAGATCGACGACCTGACGCGACGGCGGCTGCGTACGTTCCCAAGGCAGCTTCTCATTACGCTCTGCAGACGCATGGCAGACGCGAAGGAGAAGGGCGGAATCTTCAGCGATGACTACTGGACGCGGACATGTCTCGTCCCTGCCGCCACGTGGCTTGCGTCAAGGGCGGCGCTTCTGCGCCGCTCCGCTCCCGACAACGCCGCCGACCTGATGTCGCAGATCGCCTGCGTGCGGCGGTATGTCGTCTCACGCAAGGGAGCGATGGGCTACGCGCCGGAAAAACGGATGAACCATCCTTCGTTCGATGGCAGGATATGTCCCGTTGATACGCCGGAAAGCGAGATGGTAGGTCTTTCGCTTCAGCTGGCGCGCGGTGCGTGGGTTGACAAGGACGGCATCATCCAGCCGGCGGAAGGCGAGAAAACAATTGACAGGATCAGCCGGGGCACGGCGCTGATTCCGTTCTCGCACAACAATGACGGCGCGCGCGACATGATGGGCGCGAAGAACCTGCGCCAGGCGACTCCTGTCGCGGGGCGCGAGGCGCCAGTTGTGATGACGGGTGCCGAGCGGGGGCTGGCCGAAGAAATGGCACCGCTTATGGACGCGGGCATCTGCCCGGAAAGCCGTGACGCGAACAAGACTTGCATCGCGATGGGCCGAGACCTGCTGACCGCCTACCTGCCGTGGAACGGCTGGAATCTCGATGACGCGATCGTCGTGAGCGAGAGCATCGCCAAGGACATGTCCATCGTGGAGCGCAAGAGCTTTTCGCGGCAGGTGGAGTCGCGGTTCACGCTGAAGGCCGCGGCGAAGCCCGGGAAAATATCGTGCGGAACCGTCATCGCGAAGTTCTCCGACCGCAAGGGGCGGGAGTTCGTGGTCCGCTACAACGACGAGAGGCCGGCGAAACTCGTGTCCGTCAAGTGTCCAGGCGTGGCCGGAAACGCCGGTGGCGGGGCGATGCAGACGCTCTCTTACGAACTCGAGAAAGAGATTCCGCTCGGACTCGGCGACAAGTTGATGGCGCGGCACGGAAACAAGGGCGTAGTCGGACGGATCCTTCCGGAATCGGAGATGCCGCGCCTTCCTGACGACAAGCGGCTTCCGAAGGCGATGCGCGGGAAAGCTGTCGAGATTCTCGTCAATCCGCACGGCGTGCTGTCGCGCATGAACCCCGGCCAGCTGCTGGAAACGCATCTCGGATGGCTGTTCAAGGCCGCCGGATACGGCGAGGACGATGTGCGCGCGAAAGGCGCGAAAGGGTGCGTGGGCGCCCCGCAGGTAGGGTTGCTGGACTGCGGAAAGATACAGGATCTGTTGGCGAAGACGGGACTGGACCGCAGCGGAAAGATCAAGTTGGACCTGCCGGCCGGCGGGAAGACGCGGAATCCGGTGGTGGTGGGGTACGAGCATTTCGTCCGCCTGCACCACATCCCGGAGCAGAAGTCCCAGGCGCGGGCCGGAGGGCAGGGCGAGTCGTACAATTCCGCAACGCTGCAGCCTGCCCACGGACGGAAAGTCGGCGGCGGACAGAGACTTGGCGAGATGGAAGTGTGGGCATTGTGCGCCCACGGCGCGGATCATGTGCTGGAGGAGATGCTTGGCGCGAAATCCGACAGGGACTGGTCTATGGATGGAACGGGGACGGGAAGAGATGCGGACGGCAACGACAAGTACGGCTTCACGCATCTCCTGCGCGACTGGCTACGGGCGCTGTGCATCGACCTCGAGATCGACAGGAAGAAAGGGGAGGCGCGGTTCTCATTCCTGACCGACGGCGAAAAGCTGAAAGCGGAAATCGGAGGGGAGGGGAAGCGGGTCGTTTCCGGCGACGCCAGCACGACAGTGAAGTCCGGCCGTTTTTCATGCATGGAGGGGAAGCCCGGGAACGTGTGCGGCTGGAGCATTCCGGGGGAGTATCCCCTTTCGCCGGACGCCAGACAAGGGGCGGCCCTCAAGTTCGGCGCAATGCTGAAAGCGCTTGGCTACGACGGGGCGGGGGCGCTTGAGAAGGCGGAAGGCGGCCTGTTTTCGGCGACGTTGCGCAAAGACGGGAAAAACGCCGGGAAGCTGCTTGTCGAGTTGAACGGCTACAAGGAACGCGCCACGACGCTCAATCTCGTCGTATCGCCGTCGAAGAACTCGCGGCCAGAGGGCTGGCCGGACGGGAAGGAGTTCAGCCAAATACACCTCCGCGCAGAACCGATGGCGAACAAACAGGAGGTCGAGACGTTCGAACTGGGACTCGCCCGGCGGAGGCAAATGCCGCTTCCCGCCTGCTGTCTGCTCAAAGAGCTGCAACGCGAGGGGACGGGGCGCAGCATATACGGCGACTTTTCCGTCGCCTGCCCGAAACATCCCACCGAAAAACTGAAGATCGGACAGTCGTACGGCATCGAGGAACATTGCGCGCAAGGCGGACTGTTCGACCCCGCCATATTCAAAGGGAAGGACGACTGGGGTTTCATCGAACTGCCGGAAAGCATCGAATATCCCGCCAGCGTTTTGCCCGGGAAAGAAGTTTCAACGGGCAAGGACGGCAAGAAACACAAGAACGCAACGATCAAGGTCATACCCGTCTTGCCCCTGCATTACCGCAGGATATTGGACAAAGACGCACTGGCTGCCCGCAGGAACGACATATCCCACTACTACCAGAGAATCGTCGTCCTTTGCCGGGCGTACGGGAAAACAGGCGCAACCGGGGCGGAAAAGCGCAGGCAGAAAGCGCTCGCCGGCATCAAGCGTGCCGTAGCCGATCTGTTCGAGGCGCTCGCGGAACGCCTTGAGAAGAAGCATGGGTTTCTGCGACACGAAGGACTTGGCAGGCGAGTGGACAGGTCTTTCCGCCTTGTGATCACGCCGAACCCCGAGCTTCAGTGGGACCAGGCGGGCGTACCGACATCCGTTCTGTGGGAAATCCTCGGCGACCAGGTGGAGGCGGATGAAGCGCGCGACACTGCGGATGCGCAAGACGCAACGCGCGCGATCGAGCGGAAGGCCGGCTGGACGTGGCACAAGACGCCGCTGCCGCGAGATGCGCACAAGCGCATGACGGCGTTCCTTGGCAGGCGCAGCGGCCTTGTCCTGCTGCTGAACCGCCAGCCCTCGCTGCACCGCGACAGCATACAGGCGTTCCATCCGGTCGCCATTCCGCCGGAGGAGGGCGAGGTGCTTCAGCTCTCCCCGCTCTGCTGCGAAGGTTTTGCGGCGGACTTCGACGGCGACGAGATGGCGGGGCATTATCCGGTTTCCGCGATGGCGCAGGAGGAGTCGCGCAGGATTCTGCCAAGCAGGAACCTGCGATCGGTCGCGACGGGCGCGTGCATGGCGCATCTCGACCGCGACCTTGTGACTGGGCTTGAACTGATTCACCGGGCCCCCGGGCGCTACCTCGAGCAGATAAAGGATGAATTCAGGAAGAACGGCGTCGAGTTCGACGGAGAGGCAGAGCGTCTGCTGGCCGGCAATTCGCCAAAACCAGGCGAGTCCGGAAAGAAAGTCTTTTCGCACTGGTGCGACAACAATCCCGCAGAAGCGGCGAAGAAGATTGGTGCGCTATCGCGCGTCGCGTTCCGCGCCTGCACGGACGAAGGCGTGTCGTTCGGGTTCTTCGATCTGCGCGACGCTAGGATAGCGCCTTCCGGAAACGGGACTGCGGGCGAATGGAGGGTTGTCGATGACGGCTCGCCGCTTGCGGTGATGGTGAATTCGGGCGCGAACGGCGCGAAGCAGATTGGGCAGGTCGTGAAGGCGCGCGGCAAGCTGGAGGCGGTTGATGGCGAGATCGAAGAGTCTCTTGCCGGAGGGATGCCGTGGAAGACATTCTTCGCCGCCTCGCAGAACGCGCGTTCCTCCATGTGCCAGAAGAAGATCGGAACACAGAAGGCCGGGCATCTCACGCGCCAGCTCGTGCTGGCGCTGTGGAGATGGACAATCGCCGAAGAGGACTGCGGCGGCGGCGAAAACGGCCGGCGATCCGTTTTGACGTGCAAATGCGCGCAGAACGGCGGGCACGGCATCTGCGCGAAGTGCTTCGGGAAGCTGCCGAACGGCGCAGTGCCGTGGATCGGGATGCCGATCGGACTGATCGCGGCCCAGTCCCTGGGCGAGCGTGGCACGCAGCTCTCCATGCGCGTGGTCCATACCGGCGGACATGAAATCGATTTCGGGGAAGTCGCCAAATTGATGAGGGGGACGGATCGAAAAGACGATGTAAATGATTTCGTGGAAGCGCTGAAGCGGGGCGCGTATGCGAAAATAGACGAACGGTATTTCCAGCTGCTGTGGATGGCGTTGAACGCAGTGCCGGAGAAAAAGCTGTCATCCATAGAGGGCGATCCGTTCGCTATGCTCGCAAGGGGAAGCCAGATGAAAATCCTGTGGCAGCATGCCAGTGAAAAGAAAGCGATTCCGCTTGATTCGCCGTTCGCGCGCGTGCTCTTCAATCTTTTCGGTTCGCGCCGGGATAGCGACGTGAAAGGAATGCCGGGGGAGGTGGCGGAATGACGCTTTCAACCGGCGTAGGCGTAGAGCATCGTGCAGAGAAGCGGCTTTCGGCCGATGTCGCGGCACTGGCGCAGACTGCGGCCGTCGCGTCGGTTTCGTGTCTCGCGGAACTGCGCGAGCAGCTGCTCGCTGCAGGCGATATCATAGTCGAAGACGAGCCGGAGCTGGAAGATGCGGAGCTGGACGAAGCGGACGGCCCCGAGATGGAGATGGATGACGAGGACGAATACGCGGAGCCGGAAGGGGAAGGCGAATACGGGAATCCTTCAGCAGACGATGCGGGCGTGTTCCGGATGGATACATTCGAGATCCGCGTCATGGATGACGGGCGCAAATGCCGGTGCGACGTCCCGCAGAGCGGATGGGAGGGCGTCGCCGGCGCGACACCGTACGGAAAGAAGGCGGTGGAGACGGTGTCCGTCCGCATGCAGGTCTATCTTGAAATCGCGATCTGGCTCGAGGAGAAGCATCAGGAGTTTCTGAAGAAGGGACCTTTCGGCCACAAGCATGCGATTTGCACGCAGAAGGCGCTTCTCGGCGGGCCGCTGGAAAAAGTGCTGGGCGGAAACAGGAATGGCGGGGCGCCGGCTTTGAGCCGATACCTGAAAAACGTCGATCTCGTCTGGCCGGAAGGGGCGCTGCCGCTCAGGGAATGCTTTAAGTAGCCGCCTTTCCCACCCTCTCCATCCTCCCGCGGGAGAATGCCAGGCCGAACTTTTTGCGAAGGCGCCTGCCGAGTCCGCCGTTTGCCCCGAGCCTGCCGCCGTACGCCTTCTGGCACAGCTCCTCCTGGGAAGCGACGTGCTCTTCGGCGACGATTTCGAACAGACAGTCGATTTCCGCCTTGTCGACAGGAGAAAGCCTGCCGTAGGCGCCGTCGCCCAGGATGGAGCGGGCGGCATGCGAGGTTGCTTCGCGCGGAGGGTTTTCCGCCGGCGCGCCAGTGCCGGCCACGTGCGATGGCGCAACCGCGCCCGCATTGTGCTTGGCCTTGTACCGCGCTCTTGCATTTTTGATTTCCTCTTCGACGATCGCCTTCTCGATCCTGTCGTCCGAAAGGATGACCATGCGCGTGATCATGGCGTTCAGTTCGCGGAAATTGCCGTCCCAAGTCACCGTCTTGTCGTTCTCCGCGAATTCCTTGAACGCGTCTTCGGCGTCTTTTTTGATTTCGAAATTCACCTTTCCGCATTTTTCCCCGATCTGTCTCACCATCATCTTCAGGTTGTCGACGATGTCATCGCGGTGTTCGCGGAGCGGGTCGAGCTTGAAGTGCCATGTATTGATTCTGCTGAAGAGGTCGCGTCTGAACGATTGCCCTTCGTCTGCGCCCTCGACGAGTTTTTCAAGGTCGCGGTTCGTTCCGCAGATCAGCTGGAAAGCGCTTGTCTCCGGCCTGGAGGGATCGCCGCCGAGCGGCAGGAATTCCCCCTTGTCGAGAGCGGTCAGGAGCATCGCCTGCATCTCGGGCTTGAGTTCGCCGATCTCGTCGAGGAACAGGACGCCTCCGTCGGCTTTTTTCAGAGCCCCGTCCCTGTCCCCGGCGATGCCGGAGGCCGCGCCTTTCTTGCAGCCGAAAAGTTCGATGCGCTGTATGTTGGGGTCGGCGCCGCGTATTGTAGCGCAGTTCAAGGCGATGAACCTGTCTTCCTTGCCGAACGCCGCCGCGATGTTCTCCGCCAGCTGCGTCTTGCCGACGCCTGTTTCGCCTGTGATGAGTATGGCCTGCCTGGTCCTGAAACCGTCGTCCTTGATTTCGACAATCCCTTTTATGACGCGGGCTATGGCATTGATCTTCTTCTTGTCTTTCGTGATTACGCCTTTCAGCAGCGACCTCCCGATACGGTTGCCGGGGGTCTTCCCGTCTATCGCTTCGTAGGCCTTCCCGAATTCGGCCGGGTCCTCGAGCGCGTACGAGCCCTGGACGCAGCGGTGATCGCGCACTTTGTAATCTATCCATGGAGTCGGCGCGATACGGTATGCCTTGATGTGGCCCGTGTGCGTGAGAAGGAAGAGGCAGTTGCGCATCTGGGTCGTGCCGCTTGTGCAGTTGACATAGTATTCGGAACAGGGGTCTTGGAATTCCGGCCGCGACAGCAATTTGAAGAGCTTGGGATAGACTTCGCTTGTTTCAAACGGTTTTTTGACATCCATGTCTTCAACGTGGAGCCGGGTGTTTCTGCCCGAACTTTTGATGACGTCCTCGATGTCTCGCGAAATCTCGTCCTTGATCCGCCTGTGCTTGGAGGCACCGTCCCAGAGCAGGTAGTACTCGTCGAAGGCCAGGTCCTTCAGCTGCGCAAGGGCGACCGACGGCCGCCAGATTCCATGGCGGTCCTTTGGCGGCTTCTCGAACGACTTCTTGAATGCGGGGTCGTTTTTCTTGAACTCCCAGTCGTCCTGGTCCGGACTCATGAATGAAATCAGCACCTTCTTCTTTCCGTCTATATTCGCGGAAACGTCCGGCGACGCGCTTAGGCGCACAGGTTTCTCGATCGACCTGCCCATGGATGCTCCTCCTCTTG
This sequence comes from uncultured bacterium, assembly GCA_902799715.1. Taxonomy (GTDB): domain Bacteria; phylum Verrucomicrobiota; class Kiritimatiellia; order RFP12; family UBA1067; genus CADCBS01. The sequence goes on from CADCBS010000045.1 coordinate 9,267, forward strand.
GCTGTCCTTGAAGAATCATACCATATCACATGACAGAAATCAATTTTACAATCAAGATAATTGATTATAATCAAGAAAAAACACGACGCAGCGATAGAATGCCGATTTTCTGTATTGCTTTCAAAATCGCCCTGCGCAAGCAAGGCGCATTCCCGAAACCGCAAACAAGGAGACGAAACACGATGATGCTCGATGCAACGACGCCTGTCGCATATCCGGACCGCGAGACCCGGGGGAAATTCTACGGGAAGTTCCGCCAGCCGCTCGTGGACAGCCCCGGCCGCAGCGGCTCCTACGCGGATTGCGAGGATGCAGTCGAGGATGCCTTCCACAAGCCGATGCGCCTGAAGGACCTCGAGGTGTACATCCGCCGGATGTCCGGGGAGAGCGCGAAGTCCGTCGCCGCGAGGCTCGGCATCGCATCGGACAAAGTAGACCAGATATAATATCGCATGGGCAATCTTCCCAGGAAGCACGGCCCCCGCTGCTTCAAGCGCGCCCCCATGGCGGAGTCGCGCACGTCCGGGCTCGGTCCCGCGGCATGATATGTTCACAATTTGACATGGTGGTCAGATTATGAACAAAATCCTTCTGCTTTTTGCATAGATGTAAGACGTGCCGGGCTGGCACGCTAAATGCTTATGTCCAGGTGACGGAAATAAAGGGAAAAACAATGAAACACGACATGATAACGGATGAAGAACTCAATGAACTCCTTGACGGCGGGGTAACCGTCAAAGGCGCGGACTGCATGAGCGGTTCACGCCCGCGGAGGAGACGCGCGAAAAAGACGTTCGAGGACATAAAGGCGCGCATGGTGATGCGCATCTACGGCGTGACGCGCGAGAAAGCGAAAAAGATAATCTCTATGCGCGCCGCGGAGATCAACGCCGCGGCGGCGGCCAAGGCGGCCGCGGCGGCGGGCCTCGTCTCCGGCGATGGCGAAATGGCGGGCGCAGAGGAGTTTTTCAACTGACGGGACAATGGAGGACGCGAAAATGAACGTGAAGTCAGGACTGATTCCAATGGTGGTGGAGAAGACCGGGGCCGGCGAGCGCGCGTACGACATCTACTCGCGGCTGCTCAAGGACCGCATCGTGTTTGTAGGCGGCGAAATAGACGACGATTCCGCGAACGCGGTCGTGGCCGAACTCCTCTTCCTGCAGGCGCAGGATCCCGAGAAGGAGGTTGCGATGTACATCAACTCCCCGGGCGGCAGCGTCACGGCGGGACTCGCCATCCTCGACACGATGAAAATGGTGAAATGCCCTGTGGCGACGTACTGCGTGGGGCAGGCGGCCTCGATGGGGGCGGTGCTGCTCGCGTCCGGAGAAAAGGGGCGCCGCTTCGCCCTGCCGCACGCGCGCATCATGGTGCACCAGCCGTGGGGCGGCGCGCAGGGGAAGGCGAGCGACATCGAAATCACGGCGCGCGAGATACTGCGCATCAAGGGAATCCTCAACGGGATCCTCGCCGAGGCGTCCGGAAAGGAGGTCGCAGACGTCGAGAACGACACCGACCGCGACCACTTCATGTCCGCCGCGGAGGCGAAGACGTGGGGAATCGTCGACAAAGTGCTCTAACTCCAACCAATCGAAAACCAGACAAAGGAAAGGCAAGGACAGCAATGGCGAAATTCAAACAGGTTCCGCAGTCGTTCATGTTCCAGAATCTCATCAAGTACTGGGGCAACATGGTGAAAAACTACGAAGGCGACTGCAACGACAACGACTTCTTCGACGTAGTGCGCAACTGCTTCGACCACGACAAGGCGCTCGAACTCATCCAGACGGCGTACACCGCGAAGGAGCTGGAAGAGATGTCCCGCGCGAAGTCGCGCAGCTGCAGGCTCGACCTCACCGATTCGATGGACGATGTTTTCCAGACGCTCTGGAACACGCCCGGCAACCGCGGCAAGTGCCGCATCGTGCTCGGCGCGGTCCGCGAGTGCATGGATGCGGACTGCCGGGACGGCTCGCACGACACTCTCGCGCAGAGGTTCGCGGAACTCAAGCGCATCATGAAGCTGGACGACCTCGAGATCGAAATCCTCGTGTTCTCGTACGTCCGCGAACAGACGTGCTTCAGCTGGCCGACGCACGTCCCGGACCGCGATAAGCCCCTCTACTACGCCATGGCGCTCGACCGCTCGTACGCGGAAGTCGTCAAGGCGCTCTCGCCCGACGGCACGATACTGAAGTTCAACCTCCTCGACGGCGAATACGACTTCTGCCGCCGCACGCTCGGCGGATACCTCGACGGCACGACGGACGAGACCATAGAGCGGCGCTTCTACACGAAGACGGACTTCGCCGAAGTCCTCCCGTGGGAATACTACGGCGAACTCGCCAAGGGCGACGGGGAAATCCTCAAGCGCATGCTCTCCGGCAATGTCGGCAGGTGCAACATCCTCCTCTACGGGGCGCCCGGCACGGGCAAGACGAGCTTCGCGCGGAGCCTCGCGAAGGAGCTCGGGCGCACCGCTTTCGAGGTGAAGCAGGGCGACGACGACGGGAAGAACATGAGGGCGGAGGCGCGCATGGTCGGCATCAAGGTGTGCAACGCCCAGGAAGACGCGTCCGACAGCATGATGATTGTCGACGAGGCGGACGAGCTGCTGCGCGGGAGCTCCTGCGGCTTCAGCGTCTTCGGATTCGACTTCGGCGGCGGAAAGTCCACCGAGAAGGGCGTGATGAACACCCTCCTCGACGAGATGAAACTTCCGGCGGTATGGATTTCCAACGCCCCGGCCTCGGCGATGGACGAGTCCGTGCGCCGCCGCTTCGACTACTCCATCTGCTTCGAGAGCCTCAACGGCGCGCAGCGCGCGGCCATCTGGCGCAACCAGGTCGCGAAACACGGGCTCGGCAATCTCATCCCGGAGGCGAAAATCCAGGAGTACGCCGTGAAGTACGAGACCAGCGCGGGCGGGATATCCACCGTCCTCTCGAACGTGAAGCGCATGGCGCAGTCCGCCGGCAAGGTGGACGAACTCGTCGCGACGCTCATGAAGCCGCATTGCAGGCTCATGGGCGTGAAGGACTCGAACCGTTTCCTGCCCGCGAAGGACTACTCGCTCGAGGGGATGAACATCAAGGGCAAGGTCAAGCTCGAGAAGGTCGTGAAGGCCGCGCGCAACTACCTCGACGCCGCATTCGGCGATACGTCCGTCGACAGGCCTCGCATGAACATCCTCCTCTTCGGGCCTCCCGGAACCGGCAAGACCGAGTTCGTCAAATACCTCGGCAAGGAGCTCGACCGCAAGGTCATGGTGGTGAAAGGGAGCGACATACTCGGAAAATACGTCGGCGAAAGCGAGCAGAACATCGCGGCGGCGTTCCGCCGCGCCGAGGCCGAGCACGCCATCCTCTTCTTCGACGAGGTCGACGGACTTCTCCAGGACCGCGCTAACGCGAGCCAGAGCTGGGAGGTGACGCAGGTGAACGAGCTCCTCCAGCAGATGGAGGACTTCGGCGGAATCATGATCGCCGCGACCAACTTCTCCAAGAACCTCGACCCGGCGACGATGCGCCGCTTCACGTTCAAGCTGGAGTTCGGCTACCTGGAGGACGAAGGGAAGCGCATGTTCTTCGAGCGCTTCTTCAAGACGGCTCTCACGAACGAGGAATTCGCCGTGCTGCGCCAGCTGCGCAACCTAGCGCCGGGCGACTTCCGCACCGTGAGGCAGGAACTCTTCTACCTCGGCGAGGAGGCGACGAACGAGGACCGCCTCGCGGCGCTGAAGGAGGAGTGCGCAGTCAAGAAGGACGGCGATTGCAGCCTTCCGATAGGCTTCACCGCCTGATGCGGCGGAGCCGACGGCGGCGGGGACTCCCGCCGCCGTCATTGCAGCCCGGACAGGAGGCGAACTACAACTTCTTCAAGGTGCGGGTAGCGCTGAAATGACGCCGAAGAGCCGCGCGGCGGCGCGTTTTTTGGTAAACTCTGTCCGTGTCGCGTACGCATGACGCGCGCGCGGCGGAACAAGGAAAACGCAAATGGGGTTTTTGCAGCGGATTTCGGCCTTTCTGGCCAAGTGGACGCCGGCGGTCGTGGCCTTGGCCGCGGTCGAGGCGTATTTCCTTCCGGACACGTTCGGATGGGTGCGCGGGGACGCGCAGACCGCGTTGCTGGGGCTTATAATGCTCACGATGGGCCTTACGCTCACGGGCGACGACTTCCGGGCGCTCGCGGCGCGGCCTGCCGACATCGCGATAGGGGCGGCCGCGCAGTATTCTCTGATGCCGGGAATCGCATGGTGCCTCGTGCACGCACTCGGCCTGCCGAAGGAGGTCGGCGTGGGGCTGATGCTCGTGGGATGCTGCCCGGGCGGAGTGTCGTCGAACATAATGAGCTTCCTCTGCAAGGGCGACGTCGCGTTCTCCGTGGGCATGACCACGGTCTCCACCCTGGCCGCGCCGGTCGCCACGCCGCTTCTGATGCTCTGGCTCGCCGGCGAGAACGTGGACGTGGACGCGGCGGGGATGTTCAAGTCGATACTTCTCGTGACGATCCTGCCGGTCGCCGCCGGGTTCGCGATGAACTCGACGGCCGGGGAACGCGTCTGGTTCGGCAAGGCGAAGAAGCTCCTGCCCGGGATCGCCGTGGCCGGCCTCGCATGCATCGTGGGCGGCGTGGTATCCGCGCACGGACGCGATTTCGCGCGCTCGGGCGTCCTCATCTTCGCGGCCGTGTTCTGCCACAACGCGATCGGCTACGTCCTTGGCTACCTCTGCGGGACGGCGGCGCGCTTCACGCGCCCGAAGCGCCGCACGATTTCCATCGAAATCGGCATGCAGAACGCCGGGCTTGCCACCGTGCTGGCCGGAAAGCACTTCCCGGCGATGCCCGAGGCAGCCATAGCGTCGGCAGTGTCCTGCGTGTGGCACTCCATTTCCGGCGCGATGCTCGCCGGCCTTTTCAACTGGGCTGACGGAATCGCCGGACGTCTGCGCCGCAAGGCGTTCAAACACTGACGCCGGATGCGGATTGCGGGCGGGAACCGGAAAACGGAAACGGAGGCGGGAATGGGAATGCGCAAAACCTGCGGCGCCGCCATGGCGGCGTTCGCCTGCATCCTGGCGGTGGCGACGGCGGCCGCGGCGGCGGCCGTTCCGGCCCGGATCGACTGGCGAAGCGCGCATGAGTTCGCGCGCGGCATGAGACACGTGCACCTTTCGCTAACGGTCCCGCGCAGGATGGAGGCCGATCTCGTGAGAGTAGACATGCGCACGCCCGGACTGCGCGTCGCCGGGTCGGGGCGCTCGCCGGAGTGGGGGAAGCCGATGCCCGACTTCAGGAAAAGCGGCATTCCCATTGATGTCCGCCGCATAAAGACGGGCGACTTCCTTGCGGCGCACCGGCGGGACGGCACCAACATGGTGCTGGCCGTGAACACCTCGCCTTGGCGCCCGTGGACGAAGCCGTTCACGCACAAGTACGGCAACATGCACAACCTGACCGTGTCGGGCGGGCAGGTCGTGTCGCACAGCAGGAAGCGCACCGGGATGATCGTAGTCTCCGACGACAACAAGGCGCGCGTCGCCGACGCGCTCGACGACATGGAAATCCCCCGGACGTCCATCGCGCATCCCGGGCTCCTCGGCACCATAATGCGAGGCGGAGCGCCGACGGAATCCGCGATGCTCGCCGGCGAGAAGAACCTCGCGCCCCGCACCGCCATAGGAACGTCCGCCGACGGGCGCTGGCTCTACATCCTCGTGGTCGACGGGCGGCAGCCGGAATGGTCGCTCGGCGCGTCCATGCGCGACCTTGCGGACATCCTGAAGGCGGCAGGCGCCGCGGATGCGGTGAACATGGACGGCGGCGGCTCGTCCACGCTCGTCCTGTGGAACGCCGCGGAGAAGCGGGCGGAAACGCTGAACCGCCACGATGCGGCGCGCAGCAAGTACCGTCCCGTCGCCGTCAGCATGGGATTCTACTTCGACCGGCCCGCCGCCCGGCCTTCCGCGCGATCCGCGCGGAAGGCTGCAGGTTCCGTCCGCAGGAGAGCCCCGGCGATCCCGGGGGCTTCGCCTATTCGCCGAACTTCACCTTGAAGAACTGGCTCGGGGGATTGCCGGGCGGCGTCACTTCGATGACCGTCTTGACGGCGCTCTTCTTCTCCTTAACCGTCACGCCGCTTGTCAGCGGCGTTGCTGCGTCCAGCCCCTCGACCGTGGGCGCGGCGTAGACCCGGATCTGTCCGTCCGCCACGTCCGCGCCCAGCGCGTCGTTCGACATCTCCGCGAACGCAGTAAGCGTCCACGTGCCGTTCCCGCCCTGCACGAGCCTCGTGGTGGCCGCGTCGCCGCCCGCCGCGAACGCCGGCGCGGGAAGCACGGTTCCGCCGGCCGCGCCCGTCACCGTCACGCCGTTGATCGTCACCGTGGCGCCGGCCGGAATCGTCACGTTGTACGCTGTGTCGCCAGTCTGGATGACGTCGCCGTCTTGCGCCGTATAGTCGCCGTCAAGGTACGCGAGGTCGATCGTCTTCGACTTGATGACGCGCGTCGGCGAGCCATTGTCGTTGTCAAGGGATCTATTGACCGTAACAGTTCCACAGTTTCCGAGATATCCCTTGCCAATCGGCTCTTCGACATGATTGCCGCATGTTGCCGTGACACGAGCAATGCCGGCGCGTATCGTGATAGTGCCGCAATTACCTACCTGGCCCGCACCGATTCCTGGTGCGTATGAACACGCCGTTGCGGTGACGACCCCTCCGTTTATTGCGATGTTGCCGCATCTGGTGCGCAACCCTGAACCTATGGCGGCCCCTCCTTCCCCGCTGTTGGCGACAATGACGCCGCCGTTGATCGTTATGTTGCCGCCATAATACGTACTGGTACCTGAAGAATCACACCCGGATCCAATGGCAGCAGCGGAATTGCCGCTTGTCGCAGTTATACAGCCGCTTTCGATGATGATATTGCCGAAGTGTACATGTTTGCCGCCAGAGCCTATAGCCGCCCCCTGATAAGGCCCGTTCGCGACAAGCGAACCCGTACCCTTGATCTTCAGCGTCTTACCGTATGGAATGTAAATGGCCGGATATCCCGTGTTAACAGAGTTAACCGTATTAGAGCCTTCAAGGATGATTGTGGCGTCGCCTTCGCACGTGAGCCCGTCGAAGCTGCCTGATCCATTCTGCGGTCCGCCCGGATGGATCGATGCGCCCGACAGCGTCACCGTCGCGCCGTCGGCGATTGTGATGCCATAGTTGCCGTCAAACGTGCCGGTAATGACGCTGCCGTCTCCGTACTTCACACCCTCCGTGGCAGAGGAAAGATTGCAGTCGCGCCATTTCATGATCGTCCGCGTGCCACTCTTCGTCTCGTCGCCGAGAACGTCATCCACATACACGCTGCCGCTGCGGCCGTTGTAGCCGGCGCCGATCGGGTCTGCGCCGATCACCGCCCCCGTCGAGCCCGCCGTGGCCTTGACGATGTCGATGCAGTCCCTGATCGTGATAATGCCGCACGATCCCTTGTACCCGCTGCCGATGCCGGCGGCGTTCTGTCCGCCCGTCGCGACCACGGTTCCGCCGTCGATCGCGATTGTTCCGCACGCGCCGTTGCCGCTCCCGATGCCCGCGCTGTAACTGCCGCCTGTCGCGACGATGCTGCCGCCGGCAATCGTGATGTTGCCGCAAGACACGCCATTCATGCTGTTGATGTTCGCAGCTCCGCCGATGCCCGCGCCAGAACCGTTCGACGACGCCGTAAGCGATCCCGCGCCGCAGATGGTCAGTGTATATCCGTCTGGAACGTAGATGCCGGGATTCTTCTGATAGCCCCTGACGAAACTCTCGCCTTCGAGGATGATTGTCGCCGAACCCAGACAGGTGATTCCGGCAGAGTCGCAGAGGGATTCAGAGTCCGCGCAGTCGATGACCGCGTCGCGCAGCGTCACGGTGGCATTGGGGGCGATCTGGATTCTGGCTGTTTGGTTGAGCGTTCCCGTGATGGCGTACCCGCTTTCCACATACTTGCTGTGGTCCCCGGTCGAAATGACAAGGTTCGAAAGATCGAGCACGGGAGCCTCTATGGTGCGCGTCCGCCCGCTCGTCGTATTGGACAACGATGCCGCCACTTGGACGGCATAGGTAACCGTGCCGCCATTGCCCGCCCCGATTGGAGCCGTCGTCTGAGCCAAGTCGTATCCGCATGTCGCGGTCACGCGCGTGATTCCAATACCGATGTTGATGGAACCGGTGCATCTGCCATTGGGTCCGGTGCCTATGCCGGCCGCCCTTTTGCCGCCGGTAGCAACGACGGTTCCTCCGCTGATTGCAATCGAACCGACCATCTCGCCGCCGGCGCCGGTGCCGATGCCCGCGCCACCGTCCGATCCGCCAGTCGCCGTGATCGTTCCGCCTTCAATTGCAACGCTGCCGCAGAACTTCATGGAGCTGTAGTCGACGTCGGTAGATTCGCCTTTGCCGCTGCCGATGGCCGCACTTGAGCCGTTGGCCGATACCGTGAGCGCACCGGTTCCCTTGATCGTCAGACTGCCAACGTATGGGACATAGATGGCCGGATAGTCGCCGTACAGGCCTTTGACCGAATTCTCGCCTTCGAGAACGATCGTGGCATCGCCTTCACAGGCCGTAGCGCCGCCCGCGATCGTCAACTTCGGAAACCGGCCGTCGGCTCCAAGGACGAGCGTGCCCGTGACGACATCGCCGTCAGTGAACTCCGTATCGCCAGTCACGGTCGAAAGATCGATCATGGACGCGAACGTGGTTGCGGCAAACATGGCCGCAGCGAACATTGACAGTTTCCGCATGGTTTTCCTCCTGGTGCGCTTTCGTCCCCGTGCGCGAACCGATCTACGCGACCTGCGCAATCCGCCGGACGGCGTCCGCGGGCACGGGACGGCAACATACATACTTTACCATAATTTGCGCATCGCGCGCAAGCGCGCACCCTTATCCCGGGAAATCGGAAAAGTGCAATATGTAGTGGAACACCCCGGAAAGGCGTTCTGTCTGGGTGGAGACAGAGGTTGAAACCAGAGAAGGACCGGTTGAGGAAGGCAAAGGAAAAGAAAAGGAGGAACCGCCCCCATGGGGGCGGCGCGCCGGATTGCAAAAGCGCCCTTTCTTCTGCTAT
>CADCBS010000046.1 GCA_902799715.1 uncultured bacterium
GGCGGTCGCGCTCACGCGGTCGTGTTCGGGGCGCGGCGGCGAGGCCGGGCGCGGGACGCCCCCTCCCCCGCGGCGTGACGCCGCGCAGAACCCGCCGGCCGCCATCCCGGACGACGGCGGCGCGCCGCAGGAATGCGCAGTGCGCATTCTCGGCACCGGCCGCGGCGAGGTCGCCGCGCTCGTCCTGAAGCTGCTTCCCGACGCCAGGCCGAAGGTGGAGTCCGACGAGTGGAACGACACCTTGACGATGCGCATCTCCCGTTCGCGCTTCAAGCGCCTCGCGGTCGAGCTCCAGGCGCGCCAGCGCCAGACGGCCTACATGACGGACCAGGGCCGGACGCTGCAGGTCACCGGCCCCGGCGCCGCCAGGGCCGTCTCCATCGAGACCGACGTGCCTTTCGCGCTGATACGCTGGATCCGCCTCACGCAGCCTTCGCGCGCGAAGATACTGCGCGAAAGCGAATTCCGGCTCGAGCTTCTCGTGTTCGACAGGGACGATTTCGTGTCCGACATGGAAAAGAGTTTCAGCGTCCGCAGGGACGGACGCGTGTTCATAGTGAAAAGCAGGCCCGGGGATCGTCCCGGCGGGAAAGGAGAAGGCGGCGGTGAATAGGATTTTCCGTTTTGCGGCTGCGGCGGCGTTCGCGTGCGCCGCGGCGTTCGCGCAGGCGGCCCCTGTCCGCGTGGACGTGGCGGCGTCGGGCGAAGGCGCGCGCGCGTTCGAGGCGTATGCGCGCCGGCATCTGAAGGCCGCGCTCGCGGAGGAAGGCCGCGGCGTTTTGAAAGTCGTGCAGACGCCCGGTTCGCCGTCGGATTGCACGATGGCGGTGGCGCTGGGCGCGCGCGTCGAACGCCCCGTCCCCGGCGGCGTGCGCTATCTGCAGCCTTACGCAGTCAAGATACGCGACTTCCGCGGACGCGTGTTCGCCGTGGCGCACGGAACCGCCGATTGGAGCTCGCGCGCGGAAACGCGCCGTTCCGACCCGTCCGGCAAGATATGCGAAATCGTGTGCCGGCGCGCGGCCGGGATCCTGCTGGGGCTTTTCAAGCCCGCCGCGAAAGCCGCGCCGTGACGCGTCCGCGCGTCACAGGCGCTCCACGGTGAAGACCGCCTTTTCCGACCGCCTGTCCGACATGGCCTCCACCGTGTGCCGGCCTTCGCGGAAGGAATGCGTGCCTTCCGCAGGGACGCCGTCGACGAGGAAAACCGTCCCCGGCTCGGAGGCTTCGAGCTTCAGGCGCACCGACTCCTCCCCCGGGTCTATCGCGTAGGCCCCGGACCGCGGAGAGATTATCAGCGGCCTGCCGGCTCCGGCGCCGGAGTCCGCACCCGCGTGCGCCATGCGGCACTGCTCTACCGGCAGGCCGCGTACCGTCCTGCCCTTCTTCCTCGCCGTGCACCGCGCCGACGGCGCAAGCCCCGATTCCGCGCAGAGTTCGCCGTCGCAAAGCTCCGATTCGTCCCAGTCTTCCACGCGCGATTCGCCGCGCAGGCGGGTCATGATCTCCCCCGCGGCCGGCGCCGCGCAGACGCCGCCTACGAGATACTCCGACGGCGAGCCGTCCTTGTTCCCGAACCACACGCCCACGGTCCAGCGCGGCGTGCAGGCGATGCACCAGGCGTCGCGAAGCCCGTTCGAAGTGCCGGTCTTCCAGGCCGTCCCCTCCGGCGCGCAGTCGAGCCGGCGCGAACGCATCATGCGCAGCACGGCCGCGCGCGCGCCGGGGTGCAGAGGCTCCTCCCCCCGCGCGGCGGCGGGCTTTTCCGCGGGAAGCGGCAGGGTCCACTGAAGTTCTTTCAGCGTGCCGGACGCCAGCGCCGAATACGCCCTTGCCAGGTCGAGGAGCGTGTGGCCGCCGGTCCCGAACACGATCGACAGGCCGGAATAGTTTTCCGTGGCCGGTTCGAGGCCGAAGCGCCGCAGTGCGGCGGCGACGCGGTCGACGCCGAGCCGGGCGGCGAGGATCACGGCCGGGGCGTTCAGGGACTGCGCGAGCGCGTCGCGCGCGGAGACGCGCCCGTACCATTCGCGGGTGAAGTTCAGCGGCATGTAGTCGCGGTAGCGAAGCGGCGCGTCGTGGATGATCGTGTCTTCGGCGATCAAGCCGCCTGCGACGGCCTCGCCGTATATGAAAGGCTTCAAGGTGGATCCGGCGGAGCGCACTGCGCGCGCGGCGTCGACCTGCCCGGCTGCCGGGCTGGAGAAGTCGAGCGTGCCGACGTAGGCCACGACTTCGCCGGTGCGGTTGTCGATCGCGACGGCTGCGGCGTCGCGCACGCCGCGCAGCGTCGAGGTCCGCCGGCGCAGGATGGCCTCCACGTCCTCGCACAGGCGCATCGAAAGCGTGGAGCGCGGCCGTTCCTTTCCGCCGCCCGCGCGCAGGCGGGCGGCGAGGAAGGAGAACGGCCATGCGCGCTCCTTCACGCCGCGCGTGGCGAGGAGCGGGGAAAGCGTTCCGAAGTCGCGCATCGGCGGCGGCTCCTCCGGCAGGTCCCGTCCGTCCGCCGCCCGCATCGCAAGCCGTCTTGCCGTGGCGTAGCGGCGCGCCGCGGCGGCGGGATGCCTGTCCGGCCGGTAGGCGTTGGGCTTCTGCGGGATGCCCGCCAGGTAAGTCGCCTCCGCCCGCGTCATGTCGCTCGCGTGCGTTCCGAAATAGTGGAGGGCGGCGGCTTCGATGCCTGTCGTCTTTCCGCCGAACGGAAGATTGTTCAGATAGGCTTCGAGTATTTCGTCCTTGGAGTGCAGGCATTCCATCCGCCGCGCGCGCATCGTCTGGAGGAATTTGCCCGCTATCGAGTGCCTGCCCCTCTTCGTGGCGAGCGAGGCGGTCTGCATCGATATCGTGCTCGCGCCCGATATCACCCTGCCGTGTCCGATGTTCTGCGCGAGCGCGCGCGCCGCGGCCGCCCAGTCCACCGCGCCGTGCTCGCGGAAGTCGCTGTCCTCGACCGCGAGGATGGCTGCCACGGCGTTGGACGAAACGGAAGACAGCGGAACGGGTATGCGGCATTCGAGGCTTTCGGGGCGCAGCCAGCCGAGGAACGCCCCGTCGCGGTCGAGGAGCGGCTGAAGGCCGGGCCGCGCCTCGAGCGCGGGGATCGGGTCGTCCACGAACGCCGGGGCCAGAATCCATGCGGCGGCGGCCGCCTCGAAGGCGAACGCCGCCGCAAGCGCCGTGCGGCGCAGGAGTTTCGCAGCGCGGGGCCGCATTCACTCCACCACGAGCCGCTCCCCGCCCTCGGCGGTGGCGCGCAGGCCGGCGTCGTACATCGCGCCGAGCGAAGCGTCGCCGGTTGCGAAGCATCCGCGGGTGCATGCGCGGATCATGTATTCGAACTTCACGGAATGCCCGTCCGGATCCACGTCGAAGATGAAGTGGCAGCGGTCGTCGCGCTTTTCGCAGCGCACGCGCACGGCGCCGGGCGAGCGTCTGCCGTCCGGGTAGGACCCGGCGCCGGCGCGCGTGGCGAGCGACGGATCTTCGATCTCGAATCCCGCCGGCACGAGATCGGTGACGACGAAGTTGCCTCCGGCGAGTTTTTCGCCGCTCGCCGCGATGGTCACCTTCACCAGATCGCCGTGGAATATCCTTCCGCCGGGACGCTTCGCGGTGTTCGTGTAGGTGCGGACGAGTTTTATGCCGCAACCGGCCTCGATCCGCTCCGCCGGCGTTCCGGCGATGACGGTGCGGACCCACACCGTCCCGGAGGTGCAGTTGGTGTACACGGCGTCGCTTCCGCTCTTGAACGCGAACTTCGCGGTCTTGGCGCCGGCGGCCGTGTCGGCGGCGCATGTCGCGGCGTAGCGCGCGAGCCCGTACGCGGCCCATCCGTTCATGAACGTGCCGCCCCATATCTCGCGGCCCATCCTGGCGGAGAGCAGAAGCTCCGGCACGATTTCGGCGGCGGCGTCTGCGGACAGTTCCGGCGGGAGTTCGGATATCGCCGACAGGACGAAGCCCATGCGCGCCGCGGCAGAGGCGCCGAACAGGTCCGTGTGCGCGCCGTTGCGCCACACCCTGCCGGCGAGCAGCGATTTCATGAAAGGCATCGCTTCGGAGGCGTAGCCGCCCGTGGCCAGCGCGGCGGCGGCGGCGAACGCGGCGAAGGTGTCGCTTTCGCGGGCCAGGATGCCGCGGGCGGTGTTCAGCCCGCGCATGTCGCCGGCGCGCGCCATGATCCATGCGGCCAGCGCGCGCCTTTCGCGCCGCTTGCGGAACTCGGCCATCGACTGCCCGCCTTCGCGCGCCGCCGATTCCGGCCTGGAGCATGCGATGCCGTATAGCCAGCGGAGCGTTTCCGGGGGCACCGGCTCGGGCCGGATGCGGCTGTCCGCCGACGCCGGGCGGCGCGACGCTTCCGCGAGGAACGCCGCGGCCTGCAGCGACGCCGCGTCCCAGCTCCAGTCGCAGCCCGGTTCGGGCCACATCGAAAAGCCGTCGCTCCGGATGCACCTGCGCACGCGGATCGCCGCGGCGTCGACCCTGCGGGCCAGCGTCGCCGCCTCGTCGGGGCCAGACGTCACGCCCAGCCTGGCGAGTTCCGGCGCGGCGATGAACGGCAGAGCCGTCGAAGCCGTCTGCTCGAGGCATCCGAACCGGTATTCGCGCAGCCACTTCAGCGCCGGCGCAAGCGCGATCGCGGGCGACGACGCGACGGCGCATTCGCCGGTGTACGCGCCTATGCATCTTGCCGCGAATACGGACGAATCGTAGACCCTTCCCGGCGCGAGGCGGGCGTAGGACGTCTGGAGGACGGGCGGGCGGGGCGGGCGCACGAGCACCGGCGAGGATTTCTCGACCTTCACGCCGGCCGCGGGTATTTCGAGCTTCATGGCGAGCATGGAGGCCGCGCCGGGGACGATGTCCTTCGCGCGCACGGTCTGGCGCAGCAGGGCGGACGCCCCGGGGGCGAGCGACCCGGTGCGGGGCTGGGCCGCTTCGGTTTCGAGCGATCCCGCCCCGGACATCGTGAACACGTAGTCCGCAGGCTTGTCCGTGTTGTTGAACACCGTGGCCGTGGCGGTGAAGCTGTCGCCGGGGAACGCGAAGCGCGGCGCGGAAAGCGTCATGTCGTATTCGCGCGCCACGGCCATCGCGGCCTCGCCGCCGCCGTCGGCGTCGTCGCACGTGGCGGCCGCCATCACGCGCAGCTCGCCCAAGTGGTCCGGGACTTCGAATTGCACTTCGGCCGTGCCGTCGGGGCCGAGTTCAGCCGGCGGCAGGATCACGCGCACCGCGGGCTTTTCGGTCATGGCGTCGGGGTTGAACGGCATCGTGTCGTCGCCGCCGCCGAAGCGCCCGTCGGGCATTATGCGCAGTTCGGGATAGATGCATCCGAAGGCGTCGGCGAACGAGAAGGGATTGCCCGAAGCGCTTTTCCAGAAAAAGAGGAACGGGTCGGGCGTGGCGAAGCGCGTCAGGGCCAGCACGCCGGAATCGGACAGCTGCAGGCGGACCATGCCGCCGGCCGCCGGAGAGCCGTCGGCGCGCGTCACGCGCACCTTGGCGACGGCCTTGTCGCCCGGGCGCGCCTTGGCGGGGACTTCGATTTTCGCGTTCAAGGCGTGCGCCGACTGGTCCACGGCCAGTTCCGCGAGGGCGAACAGCCTGCTGCGGTTCCTGGCGGACGCCTTGGCCGCCACGGTCACGCCGGCGTAGTATTTTCCGCGCACGGTGTCGCCCGGTATCTTGATCTTGATTTCGTTGTCGCCCTTCCTGAGATCGACGGCGGCGAACGAGTCGAACCTCTTCTGTCCGCAGGCCACGAACGCCGTGGCGTCTTCCATGCTGCGCACTTTCAGCACCGCCGTGTCGCCAGGCCTGTACGAAGGCGCGGACGACTTCACCTTGAGTATCGACGGATCGGCCGAGCGCGCGACGGGCGAGCCTGACGACCTGAAGAACTCGATGCGGGTGCGCACGCTTCCGCCGCAGGACACGACTGCCTCCCACGCTCCTTCGGGGAGCGCCGAGACGGCGTGGCGCATGCCTGCGCCTTTCAGGGACTTCGCCGCGACGGACGCCGCGAACTGCGGCGCCTCCTCGGTGTCGCGCGTCCATACGCGATTGAAGCGGCCGGAGCCCGTTCTTTCGAGATGCGGGTTCCATTCAACCTTGTAGAATTTCACGAGCACGGGCGGCGCGTCCTGCGCGTCGACGGCCTTTGCGGCCTCGGCCTCGCGGCCGGGGGCCTCCACGGCCCGCAGTTCGAGGAATCCGTCTTTCTCGCGCGCGGCGGCGAACCACGGCGCGGGGTAGACCGTGCGCCTTTCCGTGGCGGAAACGGTGTTTCCGCCGTTCTCGCCCACTTGCGCGACCACTTCCATCGTGAACGGCCTGTACGCCTTGCCGCCGAGCGACGCGAACGAAGGTATCTCGAATCCCGCCTTGCCCTGCGCGGGAAGCGCCAGGTTCCCGTCTTCGCTCGCATGCCACGGATTCGGCGAATCCCAGCCCTTCCGGTCTCCGACCGTCCATTCGCCGTCGGCCGCGTCAAGCCCCCATGCGGCGGGGAGGCTGGCCCAGGGGGAGAAGTACGCCTTGCAGTTCCACGATGCGGACGGAATCTTCGCGCCGAAGTAGTATTCCGCGGACACGCTGCCGGCGACGGAGGCCGCGGCGTCCGCCGGGCCTTTGGGGATGTCCAGAGACACGCGGATCCTGTCCGGCGTGTACGCCGACACGAGAATGTCGGCGTCGCCCCACGTGTAGTCGCAGACCCCTTCGCCGCGCGGGCGCACGGACACATAGTATATGCCGGAGGCCGCGTCGGACGGAATCGCGAAATCGCATGTGGCGAATCCGTGTCTGTCGGTGCGGAGGTCGGTCTTGCCCACGACGCGGCCCATCGGGCCTCTCGCCTCGAAAGTGCAAGGGACGTTCCGCAGAGGCGCGTTTGCCGCGTCGCGCACTATCGCGCTTGCGGTGAACGTGTCGCCCGGCCTGCATATTCCGCGGTCGAAATGGACGAACGCCCTCGGCCTGGCCAGTTTCTCCACCTGGTACTGGTTGGAGTGCTTGTGGGTGGCGTCGCCGAGAGCGAGGTAGGCCGCGTCCGCGCCGTATCTGGCCGTGACGCCGGTTATTTCCGCCTTGTCGGCCACCCCCGATACGGACGGGAACGGACGCTTGGCTTTCAGCGTGCCGTCTTTGCCGGTCCTGCCCGCCGGCAGGTATTGGTTGTTCCGGGTGACGAACGCGATCTCGGCGCCGGCCACCGGCGAGCCGTCGGAAATCCTGGTGGCGGCCACGCCCCACGTTTCGTCGAGCGGGGAGCGCACCGCCTGTATGGCGATGTCGGTCAGGAACAGCGCCGCCTTCGAGAAGTTGTATTTTTCGCCTTGGCAATGCACGAAATAAAGCCCCGGCTCGGCGCGGAACCCCGGAAAGTCCTTCAGATCCAGGAAACGGGGCTCCGCCACGCATTCGTCGGCCGACGCCAAGACGCGCTTGAACGACCCGATTTCGACAAAGCGGTCGTCATTCAGGCCGTCGATGCAGCTTGCGGTGCCGAAGTTGTTTTCATAGGCTTTCTTCAGCTTGAAAGTGTAGGCGTCCTTGCCGCAAACCTCCATGGGCAGCTTGAACTCCGTGGATTTGAGCGGCATGTACAGCGCCTCTCCCAGGTAGACGAACCTTGCGAAGTCTTCCGCGGACTTCTTGAAGGTGTGGGAAATGCGCGCGTCGCGCGCGAGTTCCGCGCCCCGGGCGTCCCTGAGTCCCGCCCGCACCGTGAAAAGATAGTTCGTCCCAGGCTCGAATCCGCCGGAAAGGCGGATTTCCTCGTCCGAAGTCTTCCGGTTCACGGTCAGGTCTTTCACCGCCGGGGTTATCTCTATCCATCCTCCCGGCAGGCGCGACGCGTCTATGGACGGCATCTTGCCCGATTCCGTCTCGAACTCCAGATTGACGTCCGCCGTCCAGCTCTTGGAGCCGTCCTTGCCGACGACGCGGTTCGCCTCGCCGGCATGTATGTTTTTCAGGAATATTTCCTTCGGGGCCGCCTGTGCGGCCGTGCAGAGCAGCGCGGCCGCGGCGGCCGCCATCGCGTGCAGTTTCATTTTTCCGCCTTTCATTGTGTTTTCGCTTTTTTGGGTTTTTGGTTTGTCGTACGTTGTTCCGTGAAGCCGTTCGAAGCCGTCCGGCGCGCCTTGCGGCGGCGCCGCCTGGGGATTGCGGCAAGTCGTTAGGGAAACTGTCCGGGCGATTCTGACAGCCCCGAAGCGAATTTTTCCGCTTTTCTCGCGGCGGCGTCGGGGATGCCCGCCTTCATGCGGTATTTCGCCACCGTGCGGCGTGCGATTTTCATGCCGGCGGCGGCCATCTTCTCCGCCAGCGCGCCGTCGGAAAGCGGGGCCGACGCGTCTTCGGCCGCCACGATCCGCTTCAGCACCTCCACGGCGGCCGTGGACGCCGCCGCGCCGCCGCCTTCCTTCGGCAGGCCCGACGAGAAGAACCTGCGCAGCTCGTACGTGCCGCGCGGCGTGCGGATGTATTTGCCGTTGACCGTGCGCGAAACGGTCGCTTCGTGCACTCCGGTCGCGCGCGCCACCTCCCCCATCGTCAAGGGCCGCAGCCGCGCCGGGTCTCCGGTGCGGAAAAACGCATCCTGCGCCTTCACGATTTCGTCCGCTATCGAAAGAATGGTTTCCTGCCGCCGTTCCACGGCGTTCGCGAGTTCGGCCGCCGCGGCGATCTTGCTTTTCACGTAGGCGGACTCCTCCGGGGACAGGTCTTTCCGCCGCGCAAGGCGCTTGAACGTCTCCGAAAAGCGTATGTGCGGCGCTTCCCTGCCGTTCAGCCGCAGGGCGAATCCGCCGCCGGGCGTCTCCTCCAGGAAGACCTCCGGGGCGACGGCCGGCACGGTCTCGCCGCCGTCGTCGAATCCGTTCGCCGGCCAGGGGTCGAGCTTCCTTATCGCCGCGAGCGCCGCCGCGAAGCGCTCCGCGTCCAGTCCGCTTTCCTCCGCGGCCGTGCGCATCGCCTGCGCAACGGATCCCGCGTCCGCTTCGCGGAACGGCCTCGTGCGCAGCACGGCGCGCACGCCGGCGCGCAGCGCGGAGGGCACTTCGGCCAGCCTTCCTTCGAGGTACTCCCCCGGGCTGGACGACCCGCACCCCGGCGGATCCAGCCGCTTGATCAGCGACAGCACGTCCGCCACCTGCTCCGGCGTGGTGCGGGCTATCATGCAGATGTCGGGGACCGAGCCTCTGAAATAGCCGCGTTCGTCGATGTTGCCCACGAGCATCGCGGCGAGAGGGAGAAGCTCCTGCGGAATCCCGGCGGCCGGCAGCTGCGCGGCGAGATGCTCCTGCAGCGAGCGCGGCTTTTTCAGCCGGGCGTCCAGGAAGCGCGTCCGGGCGGCGTCCGCCTCGTCGTCGCCCGGCGCGTTCTCCATTCCGGAAAGGAACGTGTCGCGGTAGCCGTCGTCGGCGGAAAGCATGGCTTCCATGCGTTCCGGCGTGGCGTCGAAGTTCAGTTCGCGGTCGGCGGGCGAATCGGCGTTGTGGCTGTCGGGGGCGGCCTGGGAAAGGGGCGTTTCGCCGGGGCCGTAGCGGACGTCCTCGATCGCGGGGTTCGTCTCCAGCGCGTGCCGCAGCTCCTGCCTCAGCTCGAGCGAGTCCATGGCCAGCAGTTCGAGGGAATGGCGCATCTGCTGCGACATCGCCATCGCCTGGCGCTGCCTCAGCTCCTGTCCGAAACTCATCGATTGCGCTGTCATTTCTCCGCTTCCGGGCTGTGTTTCCACCGGCGTTTCCACCGCCGTCCGCCCCGTGCGGCAATTTTACCACTTTGCCCGCCGCCGGGTCAACAGCGGCGCGGCGGAAAGCCGGGAAAACGCCGGTGCGCCCCGGATTTCCGGTTTCCGGCCGATTTTTCTTGCCAGCGCGCGGATGAAAGCGTATCATTTGCGGAAATGCATTCCGCACGAGAAACGCAAAAAATGAACGACATACCGCTTGAAACGCGCAGACACTCGGCGGCGCACATGGTTGCGCGCGCCGTATGCAACCTTTTCAAAGACGCCAAAGTGGACATCGGCCCGGCCACCGCCACGGGCTTCTACTACGACTTCGACCTTTCGCACCGCCTCGCGCCGGAGGATTTCCCGGCGATAGAGAAAGAGGTCGCGCGGCTGATCGCGCTCGACGAGAAATTCGTGCGCACCGAGGTTTCGCGCGAAGAGGCGCGCAAGGCGTTCGAGGCAGCGGGGCAGACGTACAAGCTCGAACGCCTGGCGGACATACCGGAAGGCGAGAAGATTTCGCTGTACGAAGTCGGCGGGTACGTGGAGCTGTGCCGCGGGCCGCACGTGGAGCACGCGGCGCAGATCGGCGCGGTGAAGCTTACGTCCGTCGCGGGCAGCTACTACCGCGGCGACGAAAAGAACAAGATGCTGCAGCGCCTGTACGGAATCGTGGGCGACGACGCGGACGACATCGCGCGGATCGTGGAGCGCGCCGAGGAGGCCAAGCGCCGCGACCATCGCGTGCTCGGGCGCGAACTGGGGCTCTTCACGATAACGGACGAAGTCGGCCCCGGCCTGGCGCACTGGCTGCCGCGCGGCGCGCGCGTGCGCGTGGCGATAGAGGACTACTGGCGCAAGGCGCACTACGCGGCCGGCTACGAGATAGTCTACACGCCGCACGTCGGCCGCGCCGCGCTGTGGCAGACGAGCGGACACCTTTCGTTCTACAGGGACGGGATGTTCCCGAGCATGGACGTGTCGGAGGGCGAAGGCGAAGGCGCGCACGTCGAGCAGTACTACGTGAAGCCGATGAACTGCCCGTTCCACATACAGATATACCGCTCGGCGAAGCGCTCCTACAGGGACCTCCCCCTGCGCTACGCGGAGCTGGGCACGGTCTACCGCTACGAGAAGGACGGCGTGCGCCACGGCCTGTTCCGCGTGCGCGGCTTCACGCAGGACGACGCGCACATCTTCTGCACGCCGGACCAGATCGTCGGCGAAGTGCGCGACACGGTGCGCTTCGCCCGCAGGATGCTGGCCAAGTTCGGCTTCACCGAGGTGCAGGCGTACCTGTCCACGAAGCCCGAAAAGGCGGTCGGCTCGCCGGAGCGCTGGGAGCAGGCCACGGCGTCGCTCCGCGAGGCGCTCGAGGCGGAAGGGATGCGGTACGAGACCGACGAAGGCGGCGGCGCCTTCTACGGCCCGAAGATCGACATGAAGATCAAGGACGCGCTGGGGCGGCCCTGGCAGCTCGGCACGGTCCAGTTCGACTTCAACCTTCCCGAACGCTTCAACCTCACGTACACCGGCGAAGACGGCAAGGAGCACCAGCCCTACATGGTGCACCGCGCGCTGCTCGGCTCGATAGAGCGCTTCTTCGGAATCCTGATAGAACACTACGCCGGGGCGTTCCCGCTGTGGCTCGCGCCGGAGCAGGTGCGCATACTGCCGATCTCCGACAAGCAGCTCGCCTACGCCGAAGGGATAGAAAAGCGGCTCCGCGAGTCCGGCTTCCGCACGGGCGTGGACAAGTCGAGCGAAAAGCTCGGCGCCAAGATCCGCGCGGCGCAGCTCATGAAAACGCCATACATGCTGGTCGTGGGCGGCCGCGACGAGCAGAACGGCACGGTGTCGGTGCGCGCGCGCGGGCAGGGCGACCTCGGCGCGGCGAAACTCGAAGATTTCATCGCCCGGCTCGAAGGCGAGCTGGACGGCTGAAGGGACAACAAAACAAAGAAAGACCGGACCGGCCGCGGCGCGGCAGGTCCAAGGAGGTGCGTATCGCTTCGTTCACCCGGATAAACAGGAACATCCGCGTTCCGCAGGTGCGTGTAATAGACTCCACCGGCGAAATGCTGGGTGTCATGGCCACGTCTGCGGCGCTCAGGATCGCCGAGCAGAAAGGGCTCGATCTCGTGGAGATCTCCCCCAACGCCGTGCCGAGCGTCTGCAAGATAATGGACTACGGAAAATTCCGCTACGAAGAGTCCATACGGGAGAAGAACGCCCGCAAGGCGCAGAAGGTGCAGCAGGTCAAGGAGATAAAATTCCACCCCGGCACCGACACCGCCGACTACGAGCACAAGCTGAAGCAGATACGCAAGTTCATCGAAGCGGGCAACAAGGTGAAGCTCACCCTCCAGTTCCGCGGGCGCGAAAACGCGCACCGCGAGATCGGCGAGGAGCTTTTCCAGCGCGTCTTGAAGGATCTCGAAAACGACGTCGCCGTGGAGCAGCCCCCCAAGCAGGTGGGGCGCGCGCTCGGCTGCCTCGTGGGCCCGCGCAGGGGCAAGGGCGGCATGCGCCCGTCCCAGCCGCAGGCCGGCGGGCAGGCCCCCGCGCAGCCCGCCGAAGGCGGCATCAGGATCACCATCGGCAAGGCGTGACGGCGCCTCGCCATTTCCAAATCTCAGCAACGCCAGTATAGGACAAAGTATGAACAAGGCAGAGAAGGAACGCCGGGAGAAGCTCGGCGCGAAGTGGACGCCGAAAGGCTACATCAAGAAGGAGATCGAGGCCATCCGCAGGCAGGTGGGCGACAAGAAGGTCCTGCTCGCCAT
The DNA here is from genome assembly GCA_902799715.1 of uncultured bacterium. Taxonomy (GTDB): domain Bacteria; phylum Verrucomicrobiota; class Kiritimatiellia; order RFP12; family UBA1067; genus CADCBS01. The sequence continues at coordinate 12,535 of CADCBS010000046.1, forward strand.
GTCCGGCGGCGTCGACTCGTCGGTCTGCGCCGTGCTTCTGCACAAGGCGATCGGCAAGCAGCTGACTTGCGTGTTCGTCGACCACGGATGCATGCGCAAGAACGAGGCCAAGGAGGTCAAGCGCGTGTTCAAGGGCAAGTTCGGCATCAATCTGATCCAGATAGACGCCGAAGCCCGCTTCCTCGAAAAGGCCAAGGGCGTCACCGACCCCGAGCAGAAGCGCAAGTGCATCGGCGGCGAGTTCATCCGCGTGTTCGAGGAGGCCGCCAGGAAGCTCGGCAAGATCGAGTTCCTCGGCCAGGGCACGATCTATCCCGACATCATCGAAAGCGGCGTCGGCGGGCACAAGGCCGTCAAGGCCCACCACAACGTGGGCGGACTCCCCCCGGACATCGGTTTCGAAGGGCTTGTCGAGCCGGTCAAGTACCTCTACAAGGACGAGGTCCGCAAGGTGGGCCGCGCCCTCGGCATCCCCGAGGAAATGGTCGAGCGCCAGCCGTTCCCCGGCCCGGGCCTGGCGGTGCGCTGCATCGGCGAACTCACCAAGCAGAAGCTGGACATCCTGCGCGAGGCCGATTTCATCTTCCGCGACGAGATGAAGAAGGCCAAGCTCGACAAAAAGGCCAACCAGTTCTTCGCCATAATGACGGACGTAAAGAGCGTCGGCGTGAAAAACGGCGCGCGCACCTACGGCTACGTGATAGCCATCCGCGCGATTTCCACTTCGCAGTTCGTCAAGGCCGGAATCGTGGAGCTTCCCTTCAAGTTCGTCGTCTCCGTGGCCGAGAAGATCGCCACGAAGGTCAAAGGCGTAAACCGCGTGGTGTGGGACGTCACGCCCAAGCCGCCGGCCACGATCGAGTGGGAATGAACGGATCGCCGGCTTTCCGCGAAACCGCGGAAGGCATCGTCCTGAGCGTAAAGGCTTCGCCGCGCTCGTCGCGCCAAGGCGTCGACGGCATCCGCGGCGGAGCCTTGCTCGTAAGGATCCGCGCGGCCCCGGTCGACGGCAAGGCGAACGCGGAGCTTGCGGAGACGCTGGCGGACGCCTTTGGCGTGCCGAAGCGCAACGTCGAGATCAAGTCCGGGGCGTCGGGCCGCGCGAAGACGGTGCTCGTGCGCGGAGCCGCCCCGGCCGCGTCCTACCCTTTCCTGCAGGGATAGGCGCGACATCCGGCATCCGACATTCGACGGCCGGGGCGCGACATCTGGCTGTCGGTTGTCGAATGTCGAATGTCGTTCAAACTCTAATCATGACTGAAAGGTTGCCGGCATGACTCCTGTCATCGGACACTACGGCGGATATCGCAAGACTCTTTCGTTTGGCCTTACATGCCTTGTGTACCACGCCACGACAACATTCTGCCGCAGGAACTACAATTACCAGAACGACGCCCTTGGAAAGACCGTGGGGCAGATGATCGGCGCGGCGCGTTCGGCGCGGCAGAACATCGTCGAGGGCTCGTCCCGCGCCGGGACTTCGAAGGAAACCGAATTGAAGCTCCTCGATGTGGCGAAAGCCTCCTTGCAGGAACTCGCCGGCGACTATGAAGCATTCATCGTCGATGCCGGCGATACGCCATGGAGCGAGCGCGATCCGAAATATCTCAAGGCGAAATCGCTCGCCTTCGACGACTTCACGGCGAAAGACGATCTGCGCCATGAATACGGAAAGCACATCCTTGCGATGCGCAAGCGTTTTGCGGCGGCTCTTGAAAATGAAGATCCGGTCGTCGCCGCAAACGCGATTCTCGCGACGATCGACCGCGCGTGCGCATTGCTGCACAGGCAGATCGAGAAGATCGGCGAGGATTTCCGCGAACAGGGCGGCTTCACGGAGCATCTGACGAAAGTCCGCCTTGAGGCGCGCGATGCCGCGATTGCCGCCAGCGATGCGCCGAAGTGCCCGAAATGCGGCGGCCCGATGCGCAAGGTGGTGGCGAAGAAGGGCTCAAACGCAGGCAATCCTTTTTGGAGCTGCCAGGCGTATCCCAATTGCACCGGCACGCGCAAATGGAAGTGGACGTGATGGCGACGGCGGCGACGGCGACATCCGGCATTCCAAGGCCGTGAGGCGGGTGCGACATCCGACATTCGACGGCCGACATTCGGCGAACTGGGTGCGACATCCGACGAACTGGTGGCGCGACATCCGACAGCCGACGGCCGACATTCGGCGAACTGGGTGCGACATCAGACATTCGACGAACAGGGCGCGACATCCGACATCCGACGGCCGGGGCGCGACATCTGGCTGTCGGTTGTCGAATGTCGGCTGTCATCTGGTTGTCGGCTGTCGAATGTCGTGTGTCGCCTGGCTGTCGGATGTCGGCTGTCGGATGTCGCAAAGCCGCGGATTTTGCGCGTTTGATCCGCCAGTCCGTCCGCCAAAGCCGGAAAGCGGGTTTTTGCGGACTTTGCGCGGCATATTTGGTATAATCCCCGGAACGCGGCGCACCATGTCTGTTTGCGGCCGCGGCAGGAGGAGGAAACACAGATGAAACAGTCCATAGACACGATTTGCGTACAGGGCGGATGGCAGCCGAAGCGCGGCGAGCCGCGCCAGCCGCCGATCGTGCAGTCCACCACTTTCCGCTACGAGACGACGCAGCAGATGGCCGACCTTTTCGACCTCAAGGCGCCGGGGTATTTCTACACGCGCCTGCAGAACCCCACGAACGACCAGGTGGCGGCGAAGATCGCGGCGCTTGAAGGCGGCGTGGCCGCCATGCTCACGTCGTCAGGCCAGGCCGCCAGCACGTTCGCCGTGCTGAACCTGTGCTCGGCGGGCGACCATGTGGTGGCTTCGGCGCAGATATACGGCGGAACGTTCAACCTCTTCGCGGTGTCGCTGAAGAAGCTCGGGATAGATTTCACGTTCGTCGACCCCGACGCGCCGGAGGACGAGATCGCGGCGGCCTTCCGCCCCGAGACGAAATGCCTTTTCGGCGAGACGGTGGCCAACCCCAGCGGATGCGTGCTTGACATCGCCAAGTTCGCGCGCATCGCCCATTCCAAGGGCGTGCCGCTGATCGTGGACAACACGTTCGCGACCCCGGTGCTGTGCCGTCCGTTCGAGTTCGGCGCGGACATCGTGGTGCATTCGACCACGAAGTACATGGACGGCCACGCGGCGCAGGTCGGCGGCGCGATAGTGGATTCCGGCGCGTTCGACTGGGAGGCTCACGCCGCCAGGTTCCCCGGACTCGTGGAGCCCGATCCGTCCTACCACGGGCTGAGCTACACGAAGAACTTCGGCAAGCTGGCGTTCATCACTAAAGCGACCGCGCAGCTGATGCGCGACTACGGTTCGATCCCGTCGCCGTTCAACGCGTTCCTGCTGAACCTCGGGCTGGAGTCGCTGCACCTGCGCATCCGGCGGCACGCGCAAAGCGCGCTCGAGGTGGCGCGCTGGCTCGAGAAGCGCCCGGAGACGGCGTGGGTGGAGTTCGCGGGGCTGGAGTCGTCGAAATACCACGCGCTCGCGCAGAAGCAGTTCGACGGCGGCCTGCCGTGCGGCGTGATGACGTTCGGGCTGAAGGGCGGGCGCGACGTCTCCGTGAAATTCATGGACTCCTTGAAGATGATCGAGATTGTCACGCACGTGGCCGACGCGCGCTCGTGCGTGCTGCATCCGGCGTCGCACACGCACCGCCAGCTCACCGACGAGCAGCTGCGCGCGGCGGGGATACCGCCGGACCTGATACGCTTCTCGGTGGGGCTGGAGGATCCGGCCGACATAATCGCGGACCTCGAGCAGGCGTTCGCGGCCATGGCGTGACGGACGGGCCGCGAAAGCCGTGCTGACGCTGAAAGACATCCGTTTCTCCTACGGCGGGCCGCCCGTTCTGGACGGCGTGTCGCTGAGCGTGCAGTCCGGCGAATCCGTGGCGCTCGTGGGGGCGAACGGCGCCGGCAAGACCACTCTCGCGAGGATATGCGCGGGGGTGTTCCTGCCGGATTCCGGCGTGTTGGCGTCCAACGGCGTTTCGGCGGCCGACAGCCCGGTGCGGTACAGGAAGTCCGTGGGGTACGTGCCCGAGGCCGACCGCCGCCCGTGCGGGTTCACCGTGAAGGCGTTCCTGAAGTTCCGCGCGGGCCTGAAGGGCGAGCGCGCGGGGCGCATACGCCGCCGCGTGCTGGACACCGCGGTGCTTTGCGGAATCGAAGACCTGCTAGACGAGCCGGCGGCCACGCTTTCGCGCGGCAATGCGCGTCGCGTGGCGCTGGCCGAAGCCGTCCTGGCGCGGCCGCGCAACCTCGTGCTCGACGATCCGTTCGCGGGGATGGACGCGCAGGCGCGCGCCGCCGCGGCGGCCACGCTCGCCGCGCTGCGTCCGCACGCGGCGGTGCTTTTCGCCACGCACGATTTCGAAGCCGTGGCCGCGATGGCCACGCACGTGGCGGTGCTGGCGGGCGGCGCGATAGCCGATTTCTTCCGTCTCTCCCCCGGCATGGGCGCGAAAGAGCTTTCGGAGCGCGCGTACGCGCGCGACGCGGCTGGAGGCGCGCCGTGAGGGCCGGGCGCGTGATGTGCGCGGGCACGGTGGCGGCCGCGTTCGCGAGCCGTTCCACCGGTGCGGCCGTCGCGCTTTTCGTGTCGGTTTCGTCCGTCCGCTTCGCGCTGGGCATGGGCGCGGACGCCACGCTCGGCTTTCCGGCGGCGTGGGCCGCGGCCGCGGCGCCGGTGCTGCCGTTCCTGGCCTGCGTCCTGACGATGCGGCTGTGGGCGCGCGACAGCGATTTCGCGCAGACGGAGCTTCTGCTGTCCGCGCCCGTGGACACGCGCACTCTGGTGCGCGGCAAGTTCGCCGGGGCGTGGCTGGTCTCCCTTGCGGCGCTGGCGCTGTACGCGGCCGTTCCGGTGGCGGTGCTGCCGTTCTTCGCGCCCCCGGCGGCCGCCCCGGGCGCCGGGGCCATGGCGCCGGCCTTCGCGGCGCTGGCCCTGCAGTCGGCGCTGTGGTGCGCGATCGGCTCCTTCGCCAGCGCGGCGTGCGGGCATTCCGCGACGGCGGGCGCGGCCGCGCTCATAGCGACGGTGTGCGTCCCCT